>DASZBP010000370.1:0-19145 GCA_035943915.1 Gaiellaceae bacterium
GCGCGTTCGGCGTTGCGGGGCTTCGGGTACTGGCATCTACTGCTTCTGCTGGCAGTTGTGTGCATCGCCGCGGCGCAGCGCGAGGCGATGGCGCATCCCTTTGCAGCGACCGGGTGGTGGCTCGCAGCCGTTCTTGCCGGCGGCGTCGCGACGTTCCTTGCCGCCGACGTCCTCTTCCTCCGCGAGTTCGCGATCGAGCCGCGGCATACACGCGCCGGCGCCGCGGCAGCCGCGCTTGCAGCAGCGCCGATCGGCGTGTTGATCTCGCCGTTCGCAGAGTCGATTGCGCTCGTGCTGGTGGTCGCTACTGCCTTGATCATCGAGGCGCGTCTTCGGCCGTCACGAGTGGTCTCTTCGAGCCGGAGCGCGGTCGCAGGAACCCGTTCATAACGCGTCCCCGCTATAACGACTCGACCGACGGCGTCTTCAACAGGAGGTGGCGCGTGCGCAAGGTCGTCGTGTACGAGTTGGTGTCGCTCGACGGCGTCGCCGAGGCTCCCAACCGGTTCTTCACCGCATGGGACGAGGTGATGGACGCCAATCTCGATCGTGTGATCTCCACGCAGGACGCGGTCGTTCTCGGCCGCCGGACCTACGACGAATGGGCGGAGTACTGGCCGACCAGTGACATCGAGCCTTTCGCGACGTTCATCAACAGGGTTGCGAAACACGTTGCGACTTCCACGCCGCTCGCGCGTGAATGGACCAACGCGACCGTCATCGAAGGTGAGCTCGCCGGCTTCGTGCGAAGCCTGAAGGAGCAGCCCGGAGGCGACATCGGCGTGCACGCGAGTATCGCCGTCGCCCAGTCGCTGCTCGCCGCAGGTGTCGTCGACGAGCTCAGGCTCATTATAGCCCCCATGGTCGTCGGCGGCGGACGGAGACTCCTTGACGGACTGTCCGCGATTCGGCTTGAACCGATCCGGGATGCGAGCACAGCGAGCGGCCACCTGCTCGTGGACTACCGGGTGGCCGACTAGCCAAGTGGCACGGTCTCGTCCGCAGGTGCCGATGTCCGAGGCATTTGCCGCGCTGCGTGAGCGCAATCTCGCGCTGCTTGTCAGTGCCGTCAGCATCTCGGCGCTCGGGAGCGGTATGTCGCAGGTCGCGCTCGCCTTCGCCGTGCTCCGCATCAGCAGCGCGACGGGCCTGGGCTTGATCTTCTTCGCGCGCGAGGTGCCTGCGGTGGTTCTGCTGCTGCTCGTCGGCATCTGGGCAGATCGCGTCTCGCGCAAGTGGCTGCTCGTCTGCGGCGACCTGACGAACGGCACGGCGCAGGTCGTGACCGCTGCGCTGTTCCTCAGCGGCCACGCAACCGTGTGGGCGGTTGCGGCTCTCCAGATCCTCTTCGGGACATCGAGTGCCTTCACGCGCCCGGCGAACATCGGACTCTCCCGCAGGCAGTCGAGCACCGTCACCTGCAGGCTGCGAACGCGATGCGCCAACTCGGTGCGAGCGGCATGCAGATCGCCGGGCCGGCGATCGGTGCGGCGATCGTCGTCGCGGCCAATCCGGGTTGGGCGCTCGTCGCCGACGCTGCGACGTTCTTCATTGCCGGCGCACTCAGATCTCAGCTTCGCATTGCGCAGGCCGACCGGCCGCAGCGCAGCCATTTCCTCGTCGAGCTGCGCGAGGGGTGGACGGAGTTCCGTGCGCGGACATGGGTGTGGACGATGGTCTCGAGCTTCGGGCTGTTCCAGCTCACGCTCTTCCCGACCCTGCTCGTCCTCGGGCCGGTGGTCGCGAAGCAGCACCTCGGAGGCGCGGGTGCATGGGGCGCGATCCTCGCGTTCCAGGCAGCGGGCGCGGCGTTGGGCGGGCTCGTTGCGTTGCGCGTTCGGTTCGCTCGGCCTTTGCTCGCAAGCGCCTTGGTGATGCTGCCGACCGCGGTGATGCTCGCGCTCCTCGGGCTTGCGGCGCCAGTGTGGCTGCTGTGTCTGTCGAGTCTCCTCGCGACGACGTTCCTGCTGTGCGGCGACATCGTCTGGCAGTCGACATTCCAGCAGCACGTTCCCGACCACCTGATCTCGCGGCTCAGCTCGTTCGACTGGCTCGGCTCGGTCGCCCTGAACCCGATCGGGTACGTGCTCGTCGGCCCGCTAGCGCACAGGATCGGAGTCGGGGAGACCCTCTATGCCGCAGCGATCGTGAACGCCGCGGTTGCGCTCACGCTCGCGGCCTCGCCTCAGATCCGCCACTTTCGAGCTACGCCGGCACCGCAGGGAGCTGCACCGTGACGCGCAACCCGCCGGAGGGGCGAGCAGCCAGCGTGAGCGTCCCGTCGTGCGCCTGTGTGATGCGCTTGACGATCGCGAGCCCGAGACCGACGCCGGGCTGATCGGCACGAATGCGCTCGGTGCCGCGGAGGAACGGCTCCGCAAGCGTCGAGACGAGCTGCGGGGTCAGTTGCGCGCCGGTGTTCTCCACGGTGAGCGTCGCGCTCTCTGGCTGCGCGCTCGTCGTCACCCACACCGAGCCTTGCCCCTCGAGGTTGTGAACGATCGCGTTGTGCACGAGGTTTGTGCTCAGCTGCAGCAACAGCGCATGTGACCCGAGCGTCGGGGTCACTTCACCTTCGGTCTCGATCGTCAGTCCGCGCTTCTCCGCGAGCGGGAGCAGCGTCTCGGCGGCCTCCTCCGCGACGAGCGACAGGTCGACCGGCTCCTGGACGAACGAGCGCTGGTCGGCGCGGCTCAGCATCAGCAGCGCCTCGGTCAGGCCGATCGCGCGCGCGTTGACGGCATGCAGGCGGTCGACGAGCTCGCCGTTGTCGCGGCTCGGGTCACTGCGTGCGACATCCAGCAGCGTCTGTGTGATCGCGAGCGGAGTGCGAAGCTCGTGCGACGCGTTCGCTGCGAACCTCTGCTGCTCCGCGACGTGCGCCTCGAGCCGTGCGAGCATCGTGTCGAACGCGTCTGCGAGCTCGCGAAACTCGTCGCCGCGCCCTTCCAGCGCGATGCGGTGTGACAGCGATCCGTCCGCAGCCATGCGCGTCGCGTCCGTGATGCGGCTCAGCGGCGCAAGCATGCGCCCGGCGAGCCACCAGCCGCCGGCGAGCCCGAACACCAGCAGGAACGTCATCACGATCGCTGCGACCGGCGCGAAGTCGCGCAGCAGGTCGGTGTGGCTGCGCACCATGAAGATCACGCCCGGATGCACACCGCGCGACAGCGTGAAATACCCGGCGACGAGCAGGACTGCTCCGGCGACCATCAGGAACCCGGCGTAGCTGAGCGTGAGCTTCAGCCGAACGCTCAGACCGGGCGCCCTAGCCGTCGATGCGGTACCCGACACCGGGCACGGTCGAGATGATCCACGGCTCGCCGAGACGCTTGCGCAGCCCAGAGACCGTGATGCGCACCGCGTTCGTGAACGGGTCTGCGTTCACATCCCATGCGCGCTCCAGGAGCTCCTCGGCGGACACGACTCCGCCTTCCGCGGCGACGAGAACCTCGAGGACTGCGAACTGCTTGCGCGTGAGCGCGACGTAGCGTCCGCCGCGGAAGACCTCGCGGCGGAACGGATCGAGTCGCAGCCCGGCGATCTCGTGCACGGGTGGCCGGTTGTGCGCGCGCCTGCGGTCGAGCGCGCGCAGCCGCAGCACGAGCTCCTGGAACTCGAACGGCTTCGTCAGGTAGTCGTCGGCGCCGAGCTCGAACCCGCTGGCCTTGTCGTCGAGGCGATCCGCTGCGGTGAGCATGAGGATCGGCATGCCGCTGCCCGACGCCACGATGTGCCGTGCGATGTCATCCCCCGACGGCCCCGGGATGTCGCGATCGAGAACCGCGATGTCGTAGGTGTTGAGGTCGAGCAGCGCGAGAGCGGCGTCGCCGTCGCCTGCGATGTCCGAGGCGATCGCCTCGAGACGCAGGCCGTCGCGCACGGCTTCCGCCAGGTACGGCTCGTCCTCGACGATCAACACGCGCATGCATGGATGCTAGAGCGCGCGCGTTTCGTGGGCATATCGAAAAGCGGATACGCCCTTGCAACCGGCCGTTTCCTTGAATGGCTGCATGCTCCGTGCCACCGCTCTGCTCGTGGTGAGCGCTGCGGCCGTCGCCGTCGCATATGAGTTGTCCGCATCGACGTCGTCGACGGCGTCGACGACCGTCGCGCGCGAGGCCCTGTCCAGCACCGTCTGGCCCGCACACGGCCAGGCGGCATTCATCCGGGAGGGCGAGATGCACGCCGGCCCTCATCAGCACGCTGCACCGATCGCCAGCGTCGCAAAGGTGATGACGGCCTATCTCGTGCTGCGAGACCATCCGTTGAGGATCGGCCAAGCCGGGCCTGCAATCACGCTCACCGATGACGACGTCACCGACACCGACCGCCGGCGCGGGCAGGAAGAGTCCGTCGTGCCGGTCGCCGCGGGCGAGCGGCTGACGGAGCTGCAGGCGCTGCAAGCGCTCCTGCTCCCGTCCGCGAACAACATCGCTGCTGTGCTCGCGCACTGGGACGCGGGATCCGTCGAGGGCTTCGTCGCTCGGATGAATGCGACTGCGCGCTCACTGGGGATGTCGCACACGCGCTACACCGACCCGAGCGGCTACGACGACGCGACGGTGTCGACTGCCGCCGACCAGGTGCGCATCGTCGAGCGCGCGATGCGTGTGCCGGTGTTCGCGAGCATCGTCGCCACTCCGGCGGCGTCGATCCCGATCGCAGGCACGGTGCTGAACACCGACACGCTGATCGGGCGCGACGGGTTCGTCGGCGTCAAGACCGGCTCCGATCATGCGGCCGGCGGTTGCTTCGCGTTCCGCGCGATCCGCCGGATCCACGGCAGGTGGACGGCGATCACCGGCGTCGTACTCGGCCAGCCGGGTGGCGACCGGATTGCCGCGGGGCTGGCGGCCGCCGACGCCATGGTCGACCGCATCGCCGGGTCGCCTAGGTCACGGCGCGGAGCAGTGCCGCCGTTGCAGCAGCCACCACCACGATGACCAGGAACGGTGCGCGTCGCCAGGCGAGCACCGCCGCGACGGCGAGCGCAGGAACGCGCGCGTCGGCGACGAGATGCCTACCGCTGCTGAACGCCTGAACGACGATCAACGCTGCGAGCAACGGCACCGCGACCAGCTCGAGCGCGCGCCTGGTCTCCGGCCCGAGCTCGCGCCCGCCTGCGAGAAGCGGCCCGATCGCCTTCAGCAGGTACGACACGGCGCATAGGCCGAGCAGTACCGCCCAGGTCACGCGCGCACGCTCCTCGCCCAGAGCAGACCGGGAACGAGGCCTGCGATCGCGGCGATGACGGGCACGCCCGCCGGCGTGAACGGCACGAGCGCGATCGCGATCGCTGCTCCTGCGATCGCAGAAACCGGCGCCCCAGCTCTGCGCAGTTGCGGGACGAGCAGCGCGAGAAACGCAGCGGGGAACATCGCATCCAATCCGTAGGTGCGCGGGTCGCCGATCCCGTTGCCGATCAGCGCACCCACGAGCGTGCCGGTGTTCCAGAAGACCCAGACACTCACGCCGGTCGCGAGAAACGCACGACGCGCGGCGAGGGGATCGTCTTGCGCGCGCGCCATCGCCGTCGTCTCGTCGATCACGAGATGCGAGAGCACGGCGCGCTCGCGGAGGGAGCGGGGGAAGACGGGCACGAGCGAGATCCCGTACGCGGCATTGCGCAGCGCGAGCATCACCGCCGGCGCCGCTGCCGCCAGCGCGCCACCGCCTGCGGTGAGCACGCCGACGAACGCGAACTGCGACGCGCCGGTGAAGACGAGCATCGACATGACGCACGCTTGAGCAGGCGTCATCCCCGCCGCGACGGCGAGGACGCCGAAGGACACGGCGTAGAGACCGGCGGCGAGGCCGATCCCGATCGCGCTGCTGATCACCGCCCGGGGCACGACCCGCAACGTTAGTGAGAGCGAGGTGTGTGACTTAGCGGTCGATCATGCGCTGGTTCGCCTCGGAGTAACGCTCGCCCTGTGCCTCCGGGAGCGCCTCCTCGATCTCGCGGAGGTCATCGGCGGTGAGCTCGGCGTCCGCTGCCGCGAGGTTCTCCACGAGCCGGTGCAGCTTCGTCGTGCCGGGGATCGGCACGATCCACGGCTTCTGCGCGAGTACCCATGCGAGCGCAATCTGCGCCGGCGTCGCCTGTTTGCGCTCGGCAATCCGTTTGACGAGCTCGACGAAGGCCAGGTTCGCCTCCCGCGCCGCGGAATCCGCGAAGCGCGGGATCGTGTTGCGGAAGTCTCCTTCGCCGAACTGTGTGTCGGACGAGATCGTCCCGGTGAGGAAGCCCTTCCCGAGCGGGCTGAACGGTACGAAGCCGATGCCAAGCTCCTCGAGCGCGGGGAGGATCTCGTCCTCCGGCTCGCGCCACCACAGCGAGTACTCGCTCTGCAGCGCCGTCACCGGCTGAACCGCATGCGCGCGGCGGATGTTCTGCACGCCCGCCTCCGACATGCCGAAATGCTTGACCTTGCCCTGCTCGATCAGCTCCTTCACCGTGCCCGCCACGTCCTCGATCGGCACGTTGGGGTCGATGCGGTGTTGGTAGAGCAAATCGATGTGGTCGGTGCGGAGCCGGCGCAGCGAGGCGTCGACGCTCGAGCGAATCGTCTCGGGCCGGCTGTCCGTGCCGGTAGGCGTGCCGGTCGGCAGCTCGAAGCCGAACTTCGTCGCGATCACGACCTGGTCGCGGAGCGGCTCGAGCGCCTCGCCGACGATCTCCTCGTTGTCGAAGGGGCCGTAGACCTGCGCAGTGTCGAAGAACGTGACGCCGCGCTCGACGGCGGCGCGGATCAGCTCGATCGAGTCGTCGCGGTGGGGGATCGGCGGGAAGCTCTGGCTCATGCCCATGCAGCCGAGCCCGATCGCCGAGACCTCCAATCCCTGGCCGAGCGTGCGGGTCTCCATCAGATCGCCTCGTACTCCTCGTCCGTGACGCGCCGGCCCCACGTGACCGGGCTCCCGCTGTCGTCTGCGAGCTGCATCGCGATGTGTGTCATGAACCGATTGGGGGCGGCGCCGTGCCAGTGGTTCTCGCCGGGCTCGAAGAACACGCGGTCGCCGGGGCGGATCTCCTCGACCGGGCCGCCCTCGCGCTGGCAGCGTCCCACGCCCTCGGTGACCCAGATCGTCTGGCCGTTCGGATGCGTGTGCCACGCCGTGCGCGCGCCGGGCGTGAAGTGTACGGCCGCGGCGTTGAGCGGCGGCGCGGCGGCCACGGGGTCGATGAACACCGAGCCGGTGAACCAGTCACTCGGCCCCGGCGTCGTGTCGAGACTGCTTCTCGTGATCTGCATCTCGACACGATTGCATGGTGGGGCCCGCTCGCGCAGGCCCCACCAATTTGGGGCTCTAGGCCTTGGCTTCCTGATTGATGCCGGTCTTGAACGAGCCGCCGGTTGCGATCTTGGTCAGCAGCTTGTCCGCCTTGCCTTCCTCGTCGAGCGTCTCGTCAAGGATGTCCTTGGCGTCATCGAGATCGAGGTGGCCGGCAAGCGTCTTGACGGTGCCGTAGCCGGCGATCTCGTAGTGCTCGACGCGCTGGGCGGCGGCGATCAGGGCAGCGTCGATGACGGTCGGATCGCCCTTCATCTCGAGAACCTCTTCGCCTTCCTTGATCAACCCCTGCATTCCCTTGCAGGTCTCGTCGCCCGGCTCTTCGCCGATGTTCTTCAGAACCTTCTCGAGCCGCTTGACGTGCTCTCGCGTCTCCGCGAGATGCTGCTCGAAGGCGTCGCGCAGTTCCTCGTGCGAGGCCGCCTCGGCCATTTTCGGCAGCGCGTCGACCAACTGTGTCTCGGCGCTGTACAGGTCCTGGAGCTGTTCCACGAACAGGTCGTGAAGTGATTCCAGCTTCATGGTCCTCCTTCGGTTGGGAGACTTCCCTTTCTGAACGCCGTACCCCGCCGCAGCGTTACGACGTTGGTGTCGGGATGGGAGACGGCACGGGCGAGCGCGGCCACGACTGGCCGCAGATGCAGACCGACCGCGATCCGGCGCTCGAGGCGCTGGAGCACGCGTGGCGGAACGGCCTAGTGGCCGGCGATGGCGTGCGGGACGTACGCCTGCTCGAGCCGGGCGATCTCGTCGCTGCTCAGTGACAGCTGCTCGGCGGCGATCGCGTCCTCGAGATGAGCCAGCTTCGTCGCGCCGACGATCGGCGCGGTCACGCCCGGCTTGTGCAGTAGCCACGAGAGCGCGACCTGGGCTGCAGGCACGCCGCGCTCGGCCGCGACCTCGACGACGCGGTCGACGACGGCGAAGTCGACGTCCGGCGTGTAGAGCGAGTCGCCGAACGCGTCCGTCTGCGCGCGCGTCGTCAGCTTCTCGCCCTCGCGGGTGCGGTTGCCGGCGAGAAGGCCGCGCGCGAGCGGGCTCCACGGGATGACGCCGACCCCCTGATCGATGCAGAGCGGGATCATCTCGCGCTCGTCCTCGCGGTACACGAGGTTGTAGTGGTTCTGCATCGAGACGAACTTCGTCCTCGCGACCGATTGCGCTTTCGCGAACTGCCACGCGTACATCGAGCTCGCGCCGATGTAGCGCGCCTTGCCGGCGCGCACGACGTCATGCAGCGCGTCCATCGTCTCCTCGATCGGCGTGCGCTCGTCCCAACGGTGGATCTGGTACAGGTCGACGTAGTCGTGGCCGAGGCGCTCGAGCGACGCATCGATCGACGCCATGATGTGCTTGCGCGACAGGCCCTCGCCGTTCTCGCCCGGCATCGTCCGCATGCGCACCTTCGTCGCGAGCACGTATTCCTCGCGCATGCCGAAGAGCTTCTTCAGCAGCTTTCCGGCGATCACCTCGCTCTGGCCGCCGTTGTAGACGTCCGCGGTGTCGAAGAACGTGACTCCGCCGTCGACGGCGCCGCGGACGATCGGCTCGGCGGCGCTCTCGTCGAGCGCCCATTCGCGCTCGCTTCCCTTGCCGAAGCTCATCATCCCGAGGCAGATCCGCGAGACGCGCAGACCGGTCTTGCCGAGGTTCACGTACTCCATCCGCGGAACGCTAGCGAGCGACGGTTGCCTGGAGCGTCACGTGCCCGTGCAGCGATCCCAGGTCGATCGTCCCGGCTGCCTCGAGCTTGCCTGCGCTGACGCGCGCAATGTGCTCCCCGGGGGGGACACGGAGGCGCAGCCGCGTATGTCGCGGGACGTCCAGGTCGGCGCTGATCGTGGAGCCGCTGCGTGTGAGCGTGTACGACACAGGGCCGAAGCTCGTCGGAGCGTCCTTCACGTCGATCTTCTGTCCGCTCGCGAGCCACGCGCGCGGGGTGGCGAACGCGAGGTCGAGGCCGTTGAGCCTTTCGTGCACGAGCAGCTCGCGCAGCGTGCCCAGGAACGACGCGTTCGCACCGGTGTTCGGCGGCATGAACATCGAGCGCGCGTACGCGTCGTGGATCGGCAGCAGCGAGACGGCCTCACCCGAGACGTAGGTCCCCGCGGTCATGCCGGCTGCGAGCATCCCGTAGAGCGAGAGGTCGAGCTGGTCGGGCTGGTCGTTCGCGGCGAGGAAGCGCGAGATGCCGAGCTCGTACACCGGCGCGACGCCTGAGCCTGTGTCGGTGCCGTACACCGTCCGCGCGTACGTCCTCGGCATGCCGAGGAAGCGCGAGCCGTGCTCCAGCAGGTAGCGCAGGATTCCGCGCGACGTCCTCGAGTTCGGCTCGAACCAGCCGGAGCCGAACGCTGCGGGCATCACGAGGTTCCAGTACGAGCCGTCGCGCGTCGCCGTGAGCGCCGGGAACGGCTTTTGCGGCAGCTGGTCGGGGACGAACAGCGAGCCGTCCTTCAGCCGCTTCGCCGCCTTCTTCAACGCCCGGTGGAGCGCGTCGTCGAGGCGCGATGCGAGTGTGCGCGCTCGTGCCGCCTCTGCAGTGTGGCCCCAGGCAGCCGCGATCGCGCGCAGCCCCTGGATCGCCTCGATCTGGCCCGACACGCTGTGCACGAAATGGCTCTCGAGGTCGGTCGACAGCGCTTCGGGCTCGAGGAGCCCCTTCGGCTCGACGCGCGAGGCGATGCGCGAGACGAGCTGCTCGAGCTCGGGCGTCGCAGCCTGCAGGAACGCGCGGTCGTGTGTCAGCCGGACGTACTTCGCCGCCGTGAGCAAGATGTGGGCGCCCCGAAACGCGTTGAACCGCTCCGGCTTGAGCCGCATGCGCTCGAGCGCGAAGGAGAGGATCGACTTCGCGACGACGGGATACCCGAGCTCCGCTGCGATCTCGGCGGCGTCGAGCGACTCGGCGTAGGAGAGCTCTTCGTACGGATTGCCGACGCTGTATCGCCAGCCGTACGCGATCAGCTGGGTGACGATCGCCTGCTCGGCGTCCTGCACCGCAGGCTCGGGCACGTCGAATGTCGCACCGGTCGCAAGCTGGCCCGTCCAGAACTTCTCGACCGTGGCGCGTGCCACGCTGTATGCGTTCGCGGTCGCCTGGACGTACTGCGCGTCGGAGGGTGCATTGAGCCAGTCCGCGTAGATCGTCTGCTTCTCGCCGGCATCGACGTGGTAGCGCGCCACGCCGTCGACGAACGATGCCCCGTCGCTCACGATCAGGCGCGTCTGGCCATCTGACGCGAGGCGGTCGGGGCCGGTGTGCGCGAGGCGCTTCCAAGGCACGAGGCGGACGGTCGCCCCGTGCGTCGACTTCGTCGCATCGACGGTGAGGCGGACGAAGCTGATGACAGAGCGGGCGCCGTACTTGCCGTACGAGCGGCCTGCGAACGACTCCTGGCGGTAGCGCACACCGAAGCTGTCGACGTACGACGTCTGAAGGATCGGCAGCCAGCCTTCCGCGAGCTTTCCGGCCGTGAGGCGCGACGCGCACGAGCCATAGCGCTCCTTGCCCTCGCCGACGTACAGGGACAGCGACGGGCCGCCGATGTGGCGCGTGACGATCTCGCTGCCGTCAGCCACGTGCAGCGCGTACACCGCGTCGCCGTTCGGCGTGAAGTCGAACGAGAACGGCAGGTAGTACGAGCCGGAGGGGGTGAGCGTGCGCGCATGCCACTGCAGTGCCTGCGTCAACGGGGTGAGCTTGTGCCGCACCGCTGCGAACGTCGGCCCGCCCGTCGCGCGCAGGAGCTCGCCGCCCCAGAGGTCGGTGCGGGAAGCGGCCGCGTGAGCGACGGAGGCGGTGTACGCCGGCGTTGCGAAGCGAGGGACGCAGGCGGCCCGTGATGCGGCCTGAACCGCTGAAGCGCAGACGGCTAGGGCCACGACGGCGGCCGGGAGCGAGACCCGCATGGCGGAGCAGGCTAGCCGGGTCAGTGGAGTAGCACTCCGTGGCCCGACCGACTACGGTGGTCGGGGTGACCGGTCGCGTGCTCGCCACCATCCTCCCGATCCTGATCTTCGGGGTCGAGGCGGGGCACGCCGTCGCTCACCGCCTCGTCGGGAACCCGGACGCACGGGCCGATCTGCTCGCTTCTTCGTCGACGTTGCAGCGGCTGCTTCCGCTGCTGCTCGCTGTCGTCGTCGTCGGAGCGGTCGTTGGTGCGGGCGCTCGGTCCGCGTCACGGTGGATGTTCGCCGCGCTGCCGCCGGTGTTCTTCCTCGCCATCGAGGTCGTCGAAGCCGTCGTCGACGGCCGCTTCTCCACGACCGAGCCTGCCCTGTGGCTCGGGCTCGCGCTCCAGCTGCCGTTCGCGGTGCTGGTGTGGGTCGCCGTCCGCCTGCTGCGGACGGTCGTCGCAGCGGTCGTCCGTGCGTCGGTGCCACAGGTGCTGCACGTCTCGCCGCTCTTTGCGCGGCCCGCGTGCGCCACCGTTCGTGCCGTCGCCATCGCAGGGGCGCAGCACGGCCGCGCGCCGCCCCGGCGCTTCATCTGCGCGTAAGCGCGCAGTCGAAGCGGGGTTCCCGGGGGCGGTAGTGCCGTCTCGCGTTCTGGACACCGGCAGGCGGTGTCAGAACTGCACGCTCGCCGTCGCCGGGAACACCCGCGCGGCCGTCTTCGTTACAAGAGACATGAACATGAACATGCATCCTGAGCTTCATCTCATCGACGCCGTGTGCTCGACCTGCGGCACCGTCCACACGGTTCGCAGCTCCGCGGAGCACGTGTCCGTCGACACGTGCTCGAGTTGCCACCCGGCGTACACGGGCGTCGAGCGCCCCGCCTCGACCGGCAGTCGCGTCGATCGCTTCAACCGCCGCCGTTCTCTCGCAGCGGCGTAGCCGTCCGTGAGCAGAATGTGCGCGTGCGCATCTTCGCTCTCCTGGCGGCCGCGTTCGTCGCGCTCGTGCTGCTCGCGAACTGGCTCGCGTCGGCCTACATCGTCCACGTCCCGCTGACGCCGTACACGGCGCCGGCGGGCGTCTTCTGCATCGGCGGCGTCCTCGTGCTGCGCGACTGGATGCAGCAGCTCGGCGGCCTCGTGCGGACGATGCCGCTCGTCTATGCGGCCGGACTCGCGTCCTGGCTCGTCGGCGACCTCGCCGGCTGGACGTCGCTGGAGAAGATCGCGATCGGCAGCGTCGTCGCGTTCACGGTCAGCGAGACGGTCGAGGCGCTGGTGTTCACCCCGCTCCGCACGCGCTCGCTGACGCTCGGCGTCGCACTGAGCGCGACGGTCGGCAACGCGATCGACAGCTGGATCTTCCTGACGATCGCGTTCTCGTCGACCGCGTTCTTCTGGGGCCAGTTCTGGGGGAAGAACGAGGCAATCGCGGTCGGCGTGCTGCTGACGCTCTCGAGGCGCCGGCTCGTGCCCGTGTCCGCGGTCTAGCCGCCGCTGATCGCGGCGATCACGTCGATGCGCGACCGCTCGTCGATCGGGTCTGCGAGCTGCGCGCGCCGGCCGTCCACGTAGACGTGGATGTGCGGACGGAGCGTCGGGCCGTGCGAGCACAGCCGGTCGAGCAGGCCGGGCCACTGCTCGTCGAGCTCGGTCAGCGCGCCGACGACGGTCGGCGCGCTGACTTCGAGCTTCCGAGGGAGGTCCGGGAAGAGCGGAGGAAGCGTCGGTGGGAGACGCAGGTCCGCCACTAGATCGTCGCCACCTCGACCGAGGAGATCGCCGGCAGGTAGCCCGCGACCTCCGACCACGATGCGGCGTCGTCGTTCGACGCGAACAGCTGGCCGGTGCTCGTGCCGAAGTAGTAGCCCGGCGAGTCGTACGTATCCATCGCCATCCCTTCGCGCAGCACGCCGAGGAACGCGTCCTTCTGCGGCAGCCCGGTGTCGCGGCGCTGCCACGACGATCCGCCGTCCTCCGTGCGCCAGACGCACGCCTTGCCCTCCGGCATCGTCCGCGCGTGCAGCGGGTCGAGCGGGATCACGTGGAAGACGTCCTTGTCGAACGGATGCGCCGCCGCCGCGAAGCCGAAGTCCGTCGGCAGCCCTTCCGTGATCTCCGTCCACGTCGCGCCGGCGTCGTCCGACCGGTGCATGCCGACATGATTCTGCTGGTACATCCGCTGCTTGTCCGACGTGAACGCGACGCGGTGCACGCAGAAGCCGACCTCCTCGTGCTCGGCCGGCCAGTCGCGGCGCAGGCCTCGGTTGCGCGGCGTCCACGTCTTCGCATCGTCGGTCGTCTCGAAGAGGCTGTTGCCCTGGACGATCGCCCACCAGTGGTCCTTCGACTCCGGGTCGGACATGATCGACGAGATACCGAGATGCCCCGGAGGCTGGTTGGCGGGGTCGTCCCAGCCCTCGCTGCCGGGCTGGCCCGCGAGCCGCGTCTTCAGCGCGAAGGTCTCGCCGCCGTCGGTGCTCTCGAAGATGCCGGGCGCCTCGACGCCGACGAGCAGGCGGCCATGCGCGGCTTCGAGGTTCGAGACCTTCGAGAAGCGCCGGCCGTCCTCATAGGTGAGGCCTTCCGACGAGTGCGTCCAGTTCTCGCCGAGGTCCGTGCTCTTCCAGACTGCCGAGCCGTGCCACTCGCTCGCGGCGGCCGCATAGATCGCGCCCGACTCGTTGTCGTATACCGCGTGGTACACGGGCCAGCCCTCGCAGTACGGGCCGCGCACGTTCCAGTCGCGGCGATCGGCGTCGCTCTCCGCAATGAAGAGCCCCTTGCGGGTGCCGACCAGCAGGACCGTTTTCGCCATCTCTCGTTACCTCCCGGGGGTTTCGTGTCGCATGCCTACCTTACGACGACGAACGGCGATGATTCTCATCGACAGATGCAGTCGTTAGATTTATGAGCGTGCAAGTCGCACAGGGGGTGGAGCAGCAGCTCGAACAGCATCGCGGAGAGCTGACCGCGTACTGCTACCGCATGCTCGGCTCCGGCTTCGAGGCCGAGGATGCCGTCCAGGAGGCGTTCATCCGCGCCTGGCGCGGGATCGAGCGCTTCGAGGGCCGCGCCGCGCTTCGCTCGTGGCTCTACAAGATCGCCACGAACGTCTGCCTCGACATGCTCAAGAGCCGCGAGCGGCGCGCCCGGCCGATGGATCTCGGCCCCGCGCAGGAGCCGATCCTCGAGAACGCGAATATCCGGGCCGACGAGGTGTGGCTCGAGCCGATGCCCGACCCGGCCGATGCCGCGGTGGAGAAGGAAGGCGTGCGGCTCGCGTTCGTCGCCGCACTGCAGAACCTGCCTCCGCGACAGCGCGCCGCTCTGATCCTCTGCGAGGTGCTGCGCTGGCAGGCGACCGAGGTCGCGGAGCTACTCGAGACGTCCGTCGCCTCGGTGAACAGCGCGCTGCAGCGGGCGCGCGCGACGATCGGCGACCGCGACATGTCGGCGCCCGCTCCGCTCGACGCGGATGCGCGTGCGCTGCTCGAGCGCTACATCGCCGCATTCGAGGAGTACGACGTCGACAAGCTCACCGCGCTGGTGCGCGAGGACGCGATCCAGTCGATGCCGCCGTACGACCTGTGGCTGAGCGGCCGCGACGACATCTTCACCTGGTGGTTCGGCCCCGGCATCGGCTGCAAAGGCTCGAAGCTCGTCTACTACGGCACGGTCAACGGCGGCTATCCCGCGTACGCCCAGTACAAGCCGGGCGAGAACGGGCACGAGCCGTGGGCACTCATGGTCGTCGATGCTTCAGCCGACGGTGTCGCCGAGCTCACGTTCTTCATCGAGACCGGCACGCTGTTCAGGCGGCTCGGGCTTCCCGAGCGGCTCGACGCGTAGCGCGTCCTCGAGGCCCGCGAACGCGATCAGCTCGCGCAGGGCGGGGGCCGCGCGCACCCGAAGCTCGACACCGCGGCGGCGCGCCTCCAGCTGAACACGCGCCAGCAGATCGATCGCGGAGAAGCTCATGGAGCTTCAGACGAGCCCTTGGCCCTGAAGTCATCGAACCATATTTGCAAGTCATACGAACCAGGTGCACAACGCGGCCGCCCAGTGGCCGCCAATCGAAGGGGGTTGCTCTTCGTGAGCATCTGGAATCTGATCGACGAGTTCGACCGCGATGCCGCGGTCCGTGAGACGGCAGAGGCCGTCACGGGCGACACGCGCGCGTCGTTTCTGAAGAAGGCAGGAGTCGCCTCGGGCGCCGTCGTGGCCGGCGGCGCGTTTGCCGGTGCCCTGCCCGCGATCGCCGGTGCGGCGACGATCCCGGCGAGCGACATCGCGATCCTCAACTTCGCGCTGACGCTCGAGTACCTCGAGGCCGCGTTCTACGCAGAAGCGGTCGGCGCCGGCAAGCTGACCGGCGAGACGGCGCGCTTTGCCAACGTCGTCGCACAGCACGAGGGCGCGCACGTCGTGTTCCTCAAGAAGGTCCTCGGCTCGAAGGCCGTCGCCCAGCCGAAGTTCGACTTCAAGGGCACGACCGCCGACCAGGCCAAGTTCGAGGCGACCGCCGACGTGCTCGAGAACACCGGCGTGCACGCGTACCTCGGCCAGGTGCCGAACATCAAGGCGAAGGCCGTGCTGATCGGCGCGGGCCGCATCCTGCCCGTCGAGGCACGCCACGCCGCCTGGATCCGGGACATCCGGTTCAGCGGCGGCACCACGTCCCCGACGACGCCGGCACCCGGCGCGTTCGAGGACGGCTTCACGAAGGCGAAGATCCTCGCCGCCGTCAAGGCGACGGGCTTCATCGTCGGCTGATCGTTCCCGCTCCCTCGGGCCGGGGCGCACGCCGCCCCGGCCCCACCCGAAAGGACTTCACATGCCTGGTTTCATCGGACTTCCCGAGATTCTTCTGCTCGGTCTCGTCGCACTGCTGTTCTTCGGCCCGAAGCGGCTGCCTGAGATGGGCCGCGGACTCGGCAAGGGCCTGCGCGAGTTCAAGGACTCCGTCTCCGGCGACGACAAGAACACGCCGGCCGAGCTGACCGTGTCGAGCGACATGTCCGCGTTCGAGCGCGAGACGGAGAAGGTCGCGTAATGCCGAGGCTCCCGAAGCGGCTCGGTCACGCGGCGGAGGCGCCCGTGACCGAGCACCTCGAGGAGCTGCGGGCCCGGCTCTTCGTCGTCGTTGCCGCACTCACCGCCGGTACGACCGTCGGCTATGTCGTACATGTGCGGGTTCTGCACATGTTGATCCGCACGCTGCCACCCGGCCACCGGCATCTCATCACGCTGGGCGTCGCAGAGCCGTTTACGACTTCGCTGAAGATCAGCTTCGTCGTGGGCTTGTTCCTCGCGCTGCCGATCGTGCTTTGGCAGATGTGGGCGTTCTTCGCGCCTGCGTTCGGCCCGCGCGTCGACCGGAGCATCACGGTGTTGTTCCTCTGCGCCGGCGCGTTGATGGTGGCAGGCGCGGCGTTCGGCGAGCGCGTCGCTCTTCCCGCGGCGCTTCGCTTCCTGATGAGCTTCGACGGATCGGTGTACGACGTCCAGTTGCGAGCCGGGGAGTTCATCTCGTTCGCACTGCTCGTCCTAGCGGCGTGCGGTGTCGTGTTCGAGTTGCCGATCGCGGTGCTCGGGCTCGTGCGCATTGGTGCACTCACCTCGGCGAAGCTCCGTCGCAACCGGCGTGTCGGCTACATGATCGTGTGCGTCATCGGTGTCGCGCTGCCGGGCGTCGACCCGTTCACGACGATCATCGAGACGATCCCGCTCGCAGTGCTGTTCGAGGCCTCGATCTGGCTGTCGGTCGCGTTCGAGCGCCGCTGGCGTCCGGTCGTAGCTCTCAAAACGCGAACGGCCGCCTGAGGGCGGCCGTTCGCGCGAGATGCGCAGGTGTTACGCGACCGGAACCGAGGTTCCGGTGACCTTCGAGCTGCGCGGCCCGAAGGCTTGAACGCGGGGGAGGCGTTGGCCAGCGTGCCGCCGACTGCCAGGATGGCCAGGCCGATCCCTGTGAGCAGGAGTGCAAATCCGACGACGATCCCGAAGAGACCGAGCTGGTCGGCCATGTAGCTCATGTTGAGCGCGCTCGTGAGAGCGGTCTCCGTGACCCACACGTTGCGAGCGCCGTTGTCCTGCGGGAAGCCGTTGACGGTGATCGCCTTGGTGGCGTCGTTCGTGCCCTTCCCGTCGGATGTCGCATAGCGCGGCATCTGCGCGTAGGTCAGGCCGCCCGCTGCCTCGAGCGCGTGATGATGCGGCGACCTCGACGATCCGTTGCAGCAGCGCGTCGAGGGAAAGCTCCGACGTAAGTGCGACTGTCGCGTCGAGGAGTGCGCGCAGGCGATCTTCGGTGGCCACGTCCACGAACGGGAGGGTACTCCGAAGGGAAACGCTGGCTAGCCCGCGAGATAGCGGGCGACGTCAAGCGTCGACAGGACGCCTACGGGCTGCCGGCTGAATGGATCGACCACTGCGAGGTGCGACGTTCCGTTCTCGGCAAGCAGCCGGCAGGCGCGGTCGAGCGTGTCGTCGCTCAACGCGGTCACGAGAGGGGCAACGGATGCGTCGCGTGCAGTCGCCGCGTCGATGTTGCCCCGGCTGGCAGCAACCAGATCCAGATCCGACACAAGCCCCCAGAGCTTTGGCTCGTCATCGGACCTGGGCACGAAGACATAGACCGCGTGCACACGCTCGCGCACCATATTGCCGCCACCTCCCGCAACGGCGTGTCGGGCCGGCAGCAGATGACGCCGCGCGTCATCGCGTCGGCGACACGCGCCGTTGCGAGAGAGCCGTGCGTGGCCTGCGTAGTAGTGCTCACGCTCTACGTGACGACGAGCTTCAGATTGTTGTCGTCGGGCGCCTGCCCGACCATCGTGATGCGGTATGTGCCGCGCGCGAGCCGCATGCGCTTCCCGACCGGATCGAGCGTCGTGCCGAACGGCCCGGCGACCTTCAGGGTCGCCTCGTCGATGTTCAGCAGCGAAACGGGGCCCTTCACCATCAGGTTCCTGCGAAACGACGTCCCGACCTGGAACCAGTGGCATCCGGGATCGTGCATCGCAACGGTAACGGTCTTGGCGGTGGCCGGGTGAGCGGACACTCCGACCGTCCCGAACGCGCCGGCAACGGCAACAGCAGATCCTGCAGCGCAGAAAAGCACCTTCCCGTTCATCTCGCTCCTCCTTCGCATTTCAAGCGTTTCGAAGAGGTTGCCGCCCGGAGGCTAGAAAGGGAATCGGTGCATCCGCGGACACGCTGTTGCGGGCTTTCCGCACAGTCTGGAAGGCGCAGCCACTAGGCTGCCCAAGCGATGGAACTGGAAGAGCGCACCGACGCACCGGAGGGCGACGAGAACCGCGACCTCTCGGGCGTCTTCCGCTACTACGAGCTGGCCAAGCGGGCCGAGTGGCAGCTGAGCGACCTTCCGTGGGGCGAGATTCCGCCGATCCCCGAATACAAGGGCTCGCCGCAGAAGCTCGCGCGCCGCCAGGACCTCTGGCGCTCGGTGATCACGCAGCAGCTCCAGGCCGACGAGCTTGCGGTCGAGATGGCGACGCAGCTGTTCGCGATCGCGCCCGACCACGAGGCAAAGCTCTACTACACGACGATGGTGCAGGACGAGGCGCGCCACACCGAGGCGTGGCTCAAGCTGATCGAACAGGCGGGCGGCATGGCCGAGCGTGATCCGTACCTCGACCAGCTCGCGCAACAGGTGCTCGACGCCGAGACGCTCGAGGAGAAGGTCTTCCTCATGCAGGTGTTCTACGAGCGGCTGATCATCCCGCGCTTCCGGATGATCGCGCGCTCGTCGCGCGGCACGGTGCTCGAGGATCTGTGCAACCGGCTGACGATCGACGACGGCATTCATCACGGCGCGGGCATGGCATACGAGCGCGTGCTGCTCGAAGGCGCCGGTAAGAAGATCCAGACGCGGCTGATCGACGCCGCGAACCGGCTGCTCCCGATCTTCGCCGCGCA
>DASZBP010000371.1:0-14023 GCA_035943915.1 Gaiellaceae bacterium
GCTGCAGCGTGGTCGTCTCGAGCATCGCGTGCGCGACCAGCGGCGCTGCCGCGACGTCGAGGCCGTGCGGCCGCACGAACGACTGCACGAACGTCTTCACGCGCGCCTCCTCGGCGGCCCCGCCGGCGACGGCGGCGCGCAGCTGCCCGAGATGCTCGTCCAGGTCCGCTGCGACGTTCAGGAAACCGCCCGCGTCGCGCAGCAGGTAGCGGAAATGCAGCGTGCCTTCCTGGGTGCCTTTGAAGCGCGGATCGAGCACCGTGAGGACGTTCTTCCCGACGACTGCCGACTCGACCATCGCGCTCGTGTTGACGCCCACGACAGCGGCGCTGTGGAAGATCGAGTCGAAGAACTCGCTGCGCTCGACCCCCGCGTCGGGCTGCGCGCCGCCGCGCGGGTAGACGACGGCGTTCGACAGGTCCGACACCTCGACGCCGTTCCACGAATGCGCGTTCTGCGGGTGCGGCCGCACGAGCACGCCGAGCTCTGCAAGCGCCGGGTCGCCGCTCGCGCGCAGCGCCGCGATCCAGTCGCGCACGAACGGCGGCTCCTCCGGTGCGATGAAGCGCGACGAGCACACGTACAGCGCGTACGGCCGGTCAGGGCGGAGGCCGACGCGCTCCTTGAACTCTGCGTCGCTCCACGTCGGCCGCCGCTCGAACCATTCGTCCCAGCGCTGCGCGCCCGTGACGCGCGCCTTGCGCCCGTCGACGCCGTGGAACCGCTCGAGCTCGGCGCGCTGCATCTCGTTCCACAGGACCACGAGATCGGGGTCGAAACGCAGCAGCCCCTTGTTCGTGAGGTTGTCCCAGCTCGCAATGCACGCCGCCGTCGGGATGCCGAGCTTGCGCGCGCTCTTCAGGAACTCGACCTGCGCGGATGCGTACTCCACCAACGGCGTCACGAACACGGCGTCCGGCTGGAACGCGCGCATGTACCGCTCGATGCGTTTGCTGCTCGGCACCGCGAGCTCGGCGGCCACGAGCCAGCGGCGCATGTGCGCGGCACGGCGGTTGTCGGAGGCGATCGTGAGCCGGTCGACCGCCCGTACGAGCAGCGCGCGGCTGAGCGGGTCCGTCTTCCCCGAGAGGACGTGCAGCTTGATCTTGGTCGCCATGCGCTCCTGCAGCGCCGGCGCCTCGGCGTAGCTCGGGTCGGCGTACCGCGTGAGGTCGGTGAACGCGCGCACGAGTGCAGCAGTGCGGCGCCAGCCGTCGAAGTAGCCGCGCGTCGGCGCCTTCTCGAACGTGACCTGGCCGGGGAACTCCGCGGCGAGCTGCTCCGCAAGCACCGTGTCGCCCGCGTCCTTCTCGATCACGGTGAAGGCGAGATGGACGACATGGCCCTCGCGCGCGAGCAGCCGGATCGGCTCGCGGTAATGGCGAAGGTAGCCCGCGTGGTAGAGAAAGAAGAGAAGGCGCCGCGGCGTCTCGGCCGAGAGCGCAGCGTCGGTCGCATCCATGCGCACGCGACAGGGTAGCCGCCGCATACGCTGTACCTCCCCATGCCGGCAGCCCGTCAGAGGAACCTCGTCCACCGCATCGTCCGCCGCGTGCCGGGCGTCCAGGCCGCCGTGCGCGAGCTCCGGACCCGGCGGAACGCCCGGCAGGACCTGGTCACGCTCGACTACGCGGGCGCCGTGATCCGCATGCGCCCGTCGAGCCGGCGGATTGCCAGCATGCGGCTGGCGCCGGTCGCGAAGGAGCCGTGGACCGTCGATTGGATCGAGCGCAGTGTTCGCGAAGGCGACGTGCTCTACGACATCGGAGCGAACGTCGGCGACTACGCGCTGATCGCCGCCAAAGTGGGGCGAAAGCGCGCGAAGGTCGTCGCGTTCGAGCCCGGCGCGGCGACGTTCGCATCGCTCTGCGAGAACATCGTGCTGAACGACGAGACCGACACGGTCATCCCGGTGCCGCTCGTCCTCGGCGAGGCGAGCCGCATGGGAACGCTCGGCTACAGCGAGCTGCAGGCCGGCGGTGCCGGCCACACGCTCGACGCGGCGTCGTCGGTGTACGCGCAGCCGGTGCTCGTCGCGGCCCTCGACGACCTGATCGAGCGCTTCGGGCTGCCGGCGCCGACCCTGGTCAAGCTCGACGTCGACGGCGCGGAGGCGGCGGTCCTCGCAGGCGCCGCCCGTTCGCTTGCGCGTACGGAGCTTCGGTCGCTGATCGTCGAGGTGGAGACCGCGAACACCGACGCGGTGCTGCAGGCGCTCGCGTCCTTCGATCTCGTCGAGCGCTTCGATACCCGCGACGGCGTGCCGCTGCCGGATGTCTGGTACGGCGTGTTCGAGCGGCGGTAGCGTTCCGCGGGTGCCGGGCCTCGTCGTAATCGGGATCCCCGCCCACAACAACGAACGTCATCTCGAAGAGGCCGTCGGGTCGCTGCTCGCACAGACGTATGCACGCACGGCGATCGTCGCCTACGACGACGGCTCGTCCGACGACACTCCGGCTTTGCTCCGCCGCTGGGCGGACGACGGCCTGATCGCCTTCGAGCGCGGCGAGACCCCCCTCGGCCTCGTCGGTGGCTGGCGGCGGGCATACGCGCTCGCCGTCGCGCGCCATCCGGACGCCGAGTACTTCGCCTGGGGCAGCGACCACGACGTCTGGGAGCCCGACTGGGCGGAGTCGCTCGTCGACGCGCTCGAGTCGACACCCGGCTCCGTCCTGGCGTACCCGTTGGTCGACGCGATCGGCGACGAAGGCGAGCAGGTCAAGCGCCGGCAGCGTCGGTTCGACACGTCAGCCATGGCAGCACCTGGTGACCGCCTGAGAGCGCTGGCGCACGCACGCCGCGCCGGCGACGTCATCTACGGGTTGATGCGCATGGACGCGTTGCGCGAATGCGGCGAGTTCCCGTCGGCGATCCGGCCCGATCGGCTGCTGCTCGCGCGTCTGGCGGTCGAAGGCTCGTTCGTGCAGGTCCCGCGCGTTCTCTGGCACCGGCGCTACCGCGAAGGTGTCGTGCCGACCATCTCGCGACAGCGCCGGACGCTATGGAGTGGTGGGACGCCGCCGTCTTCGCGGCTTCCGTGGCGCATGCAGCACGCCCTCTGGCTGCTCGACTCGCTGAAGAGCGAGAGCCGCCGCGTCGAGCTGATCCGCGTCTACGTCCGCGAGTCGCGGCGCGCCGCCGCAGAGCAGCGCGCCGAGATCCGCGAACGAAAGTGGCGCTGGCGACGCAAGCGCGCGCGGGCGCGGATCGCGTCGCTCAGACGCAGACGCTAGGCGCGACGCGCGATCGCGCCGACCCGCTGCCGCAACGTCCCGGTGCCTCGGCCGGGCGAGAACAGGATCGTGCGGAGCGCGAGCTGCGCGAGCCCGCGAGCGACGAAACCGTCATGCGGCTGCGCCTGGACTCCTGCTGCGGCCACTTCTTCGAGCACGTCCACGACGAGCGGCGTGCAGGGCCGGTCGAGACCCCGCGGACGGACGAAGCGCGAGAGGAACGACTCGATCAACGCGACGTCACCGATTGGATCGGCCAGCACCTCGCGGAGCTGCTGGAGGTGCTCGTCCAGCGAATGGGCGACGCGCAGGAAGCCGCCGTTCTCCGGCAGCAGGTAGCCGAAATGCACGGTGCCGGACTGCGTCTCCTGGAATGTCTCCAGCTCGATGCTCAGCACCGGCTTGCGCTGGATCGCCGCCTCGATCATTGCCGTCGTGTTGATCCCGACGACGGCGCTCGCGTGATGGATCGAGTCGAAGTAGTCGGCGCGGTCGTCGTCGTCGACAGGGTTGCCGCCGGTTGGTGGCCAGACCACGACAGGCGCGAGCTCGCCAAGATCGATCTCGTCCCAATGCTCGCTGTTGTACGGATGCGGCCGCACCATCACCGCAAGGTCGCCGAGCGACCCGCGGATCGCACGCAGCCATTCCTTGACGAACGCGATCTCCACATCGGGATGCGTGATCGACGCAGTCGAGCCGGTGAAGAGGACGTACGGGCGCCCCGGCGGCAGGCCGACGCGCGCGCGGAACGCATCCGCGTCGCGCGACGGAAGGCGGTCGAACCAGCGATCGAACGGCTGCGCACCCGTCACGGCAATACGCTCGCGCGGCAAGGCATGCAGCTCGACGCCCTCGTCCGCCTGTGTCTCGTTCCACACGAGCACGCGGTCGGGCAAGACGCGGAACACGCCCTTGGTCGTGAAGTTGTCCCAACTCGCGACGGCACCGACCGTTGGGACCCCGAGCGCAGTTGCGCTCTTGAGCAGATCGGCGGTCCGCGACGCGGGCATCACGACCGGCGTCCCGACGACCAGATCCGGACGCGACGCGATGACGAGCGCGTCGAACTCCGGCGCGCGCGGAAGCGCCCGCTCGACGACGAGCCCGGCGCGTACGAGGCGGCGGACGACCGGGCTGGGAAGCGTCCGCCAACGGCGCAAATGCCGCAGCGAGCCCTCGAGCCGCCTCCCGACGCGGTCGCGCAGATAGTCGGCTCCGGCAAACAGTGGGTCGTAGTAGCGAACGAAGTCGAGTGTCAGGCGGGACGCGCGCGCTGCGTACTCGAAGCCGTCCCGCCGCTTCGGCAGCTTGCCGCCGACGCTGACCCCTTCGACCGCGTCGATCGCGACGAGGCCCTCGGGCTGCTTGTCCAGCGTCTCGAACCAGAGCTCGACCGTGTGGCCGCGCTCCGCGAGCAACGTCACGACGGAATCGAAGTAGCGCAGATATCCGGGATAGGGCATCGCGAACAGCACCTTCACGAGCCGACCTCCTCGAGCTCCCACGCAACCTGCGGAGAACCGGTCGCGTCGTCGTCGAGATCGACATCCGCGCCTTCGATGACCTCGCCCTCTCGCGGCGCACCGATCGTTCCGATCGACGTGCGCCCGATCTCGCTGAGCACGCCGCCGGCGCGCACCTCCACGATCGTGTCGACGTCGCTTCCGAGGAGCTCCTCGGGGAGCGTCACGGTGCCCGAGAGCAGGTAGCGGCCGGGCCTGTCGCACGCCATCGGCGTGCGGTGGCGGAGGACGACGAGGCGTGATCCTGCGGTGTGCAGAACGAGCCGCGGCTCGATGGTGACGCCCGCGGTCGCGGTCTCGAGCTCGAGGTCGACGCGCGTCCAGCCGCTTCCCGGCGTGACGTGCGCGGCGAGGATCGCCGCCCGGGCGTCGAAGCCCCCAGGATGGCTGTCGCTCGCGTGCGCAGCCGCGCCGGCGGCGACACGCCGCCGCTCGATCTCGATCTGCACCGCCGGGTCTCCCTCCGCGGCCACCAGGCCGTTCTCGACGCGGATCGCTCGGCTGCAGATCTCGATCATCGGCACGACGAGGTCGACGCCGGCGAGGACCGCCGCCGCACCGTTCGCGAGCGCGTCCTTTGCCCGGGCGATGCAGCGAGCCGCGTATGCGGGATCGTCCATCGGCAGGTCGTCGATCAGAAGCACGTCGGCGGTCGGGTCGAGCTGGGCGGCAACGGAGAGGCGGCGCATCAGCGTGCGAACGTCGCGCTGGATCATCGTCCCGTGCTCGTCGTAGAGCGCGAACTGGAGAAGCTCCTCCACCCAGCCCCGCCGCTGCTTGCGCGGCACCCGTGCGATCAACGCCATCGCCTGCGCCATCTCGCGGAATGCCGCGTCCGGCTGCGCCATCGTGATGTTGTAAGTCGCGGTACGCGAAGGGCGCCCGTAGATCGAGATCCGCCCCTTGTCGAGATGCAACATCCGGTCGAGCACCCGAACCACGGCACCCGCGCCCGTGCCGGCCACGCCGACGACGCCGAGGCCCTCGCCCGCCCGCACGGTGAACGAGACGTCCTGGATCAGCCAGCGGCCCTTGAGCCCGGCCGCCGTCTCAGCGTCGTCTTCGAGCTCGACGGTCGTGTCGTCGTCGCCGCTGACGTCGTCATCGTCGTCGTCGGCGCCGACGTCGTCGCCCCCTCCTGCGCCGAGCGGCACGGTCTCACCGCGCAGCTTGCGCCAGATCGAGATTGCCGACGACAGCGACTCGCGCGACTCGGCGTTGCGCCGCCCGATGTTCTCGGCGACGACGCGCAGGTCTCCCCCGGCGGAATGAGCGGTGCCTGCAGCCACGGGGCTCAGCTCGCGGCGGCCACGCGCATGCGGCGCCGTTCGAGACGCCACAGGCCGATCGCCCACAGGGCCACGGCGCCTGCGACCGCGACGAGGGACGCGGCGAGCGTGAGCTCGTGCGACGCGAAGAGGCCGTCTTTCACCATCTCGATCGAGCCCATCAACGGGTTCAGCTCGAGAAGGGGCCGGTATTGCGGCTGCACTTTCGACAGCGGGTACAGCACCGGGGTGACGAAGTACATGAACGACAGCCCGAACTGCAGGCTGAAGCGCAGGTCGCGGCCCGGCGAGCCGGCGAGCACCATCCCAAGACCGACTCCCTGGAAGATGATCAACACGAGACCGGCGAGGACGAGCACCGACTCCGGCCCAAGGGTGAGGAAGAACGCGTGCGCGCGGATCACGTAGTAGAGGAGTGCACCTGCCGCGAACCCGACGTACACGAGGAACTCGACCGACCCCGGAATGATCGCCGCAAAGATGATCGGCAGCCGCGGCAGCTCGATCTTCTGCAGTGCCATGCGACCGACCTCGAGACTTCGCGTCCCCCAGAGCGCGATCTCGGCGAACAGCTGCCAGCTCGCGGTAGCGATCAGGAAGAAGATCGGGTACGGCGTCTTGCCCGCGGAGATGCCGACGATTCCGCCGAACACGAGGATCTTCGATGCGATGTTGAAGGACGGCTTCAGCGGCACCCAGAGGAAGCCAAGGTGCGTGCGGCGGTACCGCTTGCGCAGATACAGGCGGCCGAAGTACGGGACGCACCAGCGGAAGAGCCAGAGCTCCGCGAGCGCGCCGCGAAACCCACCCTTGCGGGGCTGGATCACCGTGACGCGGGCCGGCATCCGCGCTGCCTTCGCGCTCACCCGGCGCGCTCTGCGGCCCGGAAGCGCCACAGCCTCGGCCGGCGCGAGCGCGATCCGGTCCGCGCGCTCTGAACGGCGCAGGAGCATGGCTCCGAGTGTAACGGGAGGTGGTTCGGGATCCGTTAGCGCCGCGCAGGCTAGGCGGCAGTCACGAGCGACTGAACGCGTGCCGCGAGGCTCGAGGCGTCGAGGCCGTGCGCGTGCAGCACCTCGTCGTTCAGGCCGCATTCGGGAACCCGGTCGACGCCGATCAGCGTGACGCGGGATGCCGCTTCCGGTGCGCTTTCGGCAAGCGCGCGGAGCACCGCCTCGCCCTGCCCTCCCGGGATCACGTGGTTGTCGAGGCAGACGATCGATCCCGGTGCGTTCTGCGCGAGCCACTCGCCGTCGATGTCGCGGAGCCAGGGAAGCGCGACCACGCCCCAGCCCTCGAGCTGCTCGCACGCGGCCCATGCCTGCGAGACGAGCACCGGGCCGGTGCACACGAACGTGCCGGCTTCGCCCTCTCGCAACACGGTGCCGCGGCCCGGCTCCAATTCGGCCGCAGGGGGCTCGAAGCCGAGCGGCCACGGCGGTGACACGAGCCGGATGTAGACGGGGCCTTCCGCCTGCTCGACGGCCCACGCGACGAGGCGTCGCGCTTCGTCCTCGCAGTACGGCTCGACGGCGGACATGCCGGGCACCGAGCCCATGAGCGCGATGTCGCGCACCATCTGATGCGAGTGGCCCGGGCCGCCCGGCACGAGGCCGACGAGCGAGCCGTGGTACAGCACCTTCGTCCCCTCGCTGGCGTTGTTGAAGACCTGCTCGGCCGCGCGCGGGACCATGAAGCACGCGAACGAGTGACACGCCGGGATGAGACCTGCGAGCGCCATCGCGCCCGCCTGCGAGACCATGTCCATCTCCGCGATGCCGCACTCGAAGAACCGCGCCGGGAAGCGCTTCTGGAACTCCACGAGGCCCGTGTCGAGGCGAAGGTCGGCATCGAGCGCGACCAGGCGCTCCTCGCGCTCGGCGGCGGACGCCAGTGCCTCGCCGTAGGCCTGGATCAGGCGCTGCGGCTGCTCGGGCGCGGTGCGCACCGGTGCGTCACGCTGCTCGAGGCGCACCTCGCCGGCGCCGAGCGCGGCGAGCTTCGCGTTCAGCCGCGCGACGAGCTCTTCGAGCCCGCGCGCGTAGTCCGCGGGCTTGGGCGCGCCGGAGTGGAACCCGTAGAGCGACGTCTCCTCCTGCGGCACGTCGTGCGGCTCCATGAAGCTCACGCCGCATCCCTTCACGGTGTCGGCGACGATCAGCTTCGGGCGCGACGGCTCCGTCTGGAGCAGCTCGTCGAGCGTCGACGAGAACGCAGCAAGGTCGTGGCCGTCGACGCGACGCGTCGCCCAGCCGAAGGAGGCGACCTTCGCCTCGAGGTCGCCGAGGTCGCTGACGTGCGACACCCAGGTGTCCGACTGCAGCTTGTTGTGGTCGACGATCACGGTCAACTCGCCGCGGCTGCGGTTCGCGGTGGGCTGCAGCGACTCCCAGAACTGCCCCTCCTGCAGCTCGCCGTCACCGGTGAGCACGAAGACGCGCCCGGTGCGGCCGGCGAGCCGGTCGGCGAGCACGAAGCCGCGCGCCTTCGACACGCCCATTCCGAGCGACCCCGTATTCGTGGTCACCTGCGGCATCGTCCGCACGTCGGGATGACCGGGAAGCCCGCCGAGACGGCGCAGCGTGAACAACTTCTCGAACTCGACGCGGCCGAGCGCGATGAACAGCGAGTACAGCGCCGGCGCGTCGTGGCCTTTGGACGAGAAGTAGCGGTCGTCGTCGCCGAGCACGCCGAGGTGCAGCCACGTGATGATGTCGAGGCAGCTGAAGCTCGTGCCGATGTGACCGGAGCCCGCGTACGCGACCATCGTCAGCGTGTTGATCCGGCAGGCGTCGGCCAGGGCAGCGGCGCGCGCGACGGGGTCGGCGTCGAGCGCGCGGATGCGCTCGAGCTCCTGAAGCGGGACGTAGCCGAGACTCACGGCGGACAGCCTAGTCTCAGCCCGCGCGCAGCCGTTCGAGCACGCGCGACACTTCGTCGCGCTCCTCAGCGGTGAGGACGGAGGCGCGATCGGACGAGCCCTGCTGCACCGTCCCGCGCTCCTCGCTCGCGAAGCTCGAGTTCGCGCCGAACGCGACGCCGTTGACGGTCGGCGCGAGCAACTCCGGTGTCAGCTCGATGTCGAGGAAGCGCGCCACTTCGCCCATCGTCTCCTCGGTGCGGCTCACGAGCGCGTCGAAGTCGAGGATCAGGCAGCGCTCGCCCAGCTCGCGCGCGAGTCGCTCGGCAGCGTCGACCGAGCGGCGCCAGAAATCAAGAGCGACGTCGACCTTCGCATACCGCTCGTCCCACACGCGCGCCGACGCGTACCACGACGCCGGCTCGCGGACGATCGAGATCAGCCGGCCGTCCGGGTAGAGCCGGCGGAAGGTGTCGACCCGCTTCTCGGAAAGCAGGAGCCCCGGCTCGAACCCCGTGACCCACCGCTTTGCCGGGTCGAGCCCGCCGTGGTAGTCGAGCCAGCCGTTGAAATACGCGGTGAGATACGCGTCGAGCACGTCGCGCTCGCCGGCGGGAGGCTGCGACTCGAGGATCCGCTCGAAGATCAGGCGGTGGACGCTCGGCGGCAGCACGAACGAGGTATGGCTCGTGTCGCGGTTGATCGAGCGGCGCTGCTGGCGAAGCCCGCGATGGAAGCGGCCCTCGAGCTTCGGGTCGTGCAGCAGTTCCCACGCCCCGCGCGCGTCGAGCGGAACCGGGCCGGCCGGGACGAGCGGCCCGAGCTCGTGCGGGATCGCGTACAGCGCGGGGTGACCGTCGAACAGGCGCGCGAGCAGCGTCCCGCCCGACCGGTGGATCTGCGACACGAGCACGAGCGGCTGCGTCACCGGGACACGGCGGCGGAAGCGCTGCTTCGCCAGCTGGCGGAGCTCGTCGGCGGGCGGTGGCGGCGCCGGGGTGCGGCCTCGGTCGAGGCGGCCGGCGACACGCTCCACGAGGACCGCAGGCCGGCCGCGGAGCGGCAGCGCGCGCAATCCGCGGGCTAGGCGTTTCACGAGATCAACGTTACTGTTGAAGAGGCAGGCTCGTGATCGAGGACACACCGACTCAGAAGCATCCCCGTCCGGGCAACTCGTCCTCCGGCGCGTGGCTGGTCTGGGACCGCATGCCCCAGCAGCTGCGCGAGCCGTCGCACAAGCTGATCGGGTTCGCCCGGCGTCTGAACGCGCACACCACGAAGCTGCCGTCCGGAACGCCGCCTCCGCTGCCGGCATCCGCAGTCGACCTCCGCACGCTCCACGGCGGATTCTGGTTCGACGACGACGATCGCAAGGTCACGACCTGGATCCGTCGCCAGGCGACGTGGGAGCAGGACGTGATTCGTTGCCTCGCGTGGGCGGTCCGACCGGGCATGACGGCCGTCGACGTCGGCGCCAACGTCGGCTTCCTGGCGGTGCAGCTCTCGCGTTTCGTCGGCCCGACGGGACGCGTCCATGCGTTCGAGCCGCACCCGGTGACGCTCGAGCTCCTGCGCGCGAACCTATGGCGCCACCGCTGCGCCAACACGACGGTGCATCCGTGCGCCGCCAGCGAGCATGCAGGCAGGGTCGAGCTGGTAGCCGACCCCGAGGGCCTGTCAGGCGTGCACATGGGCAGCGGCGGGATCTCCGTCGAGGCAGTGACGCTGGACGAGGCGCTCGGTGGCACGCCGGTCGACTTCATGAAGATTGACGTCGAGGGAGCGGAGCCGATGGTGCTGCGCGGCGCGCGCGCCACGATCGCCGCCAGCCGTCGGGTCGTCGCGGTCGCAGAGTTCCGCGGCTACGACCATCTCGACGGGAGCAGCCCCGACGAGACGCTCGATCTCTACGAATCGCTCGGGTTCACGGTCTCGCTGCTTCGCGCAGACGGGCGCCCGGTCGACGCATCGCGGGCAGCCGTGCTCGAAGCTGCGCGTCGCGTCGACACGCTGAACGTCATCCTGCAGAAATCGTAGGAAGCTCGGCGAGCCCGTCGGCGACGAGCTGCTCGGCGCGCTCGACGTCTTCCGGGTAGTCGATCGACAGGCCCTCGACGCCCTCCGTGAAGAACGGCGCGAGCCGCGCACCCGCGATCGACGGCTGTTCAGCGAGGAGCACGCGCCGCCACGCGATCTCGAGGCTCGAGTTCTGCACCCACACCTGCGGCAGCGCAGCGAACTGCGTCGAGTGGTACGGGACGGGCCCCGGCCCCTGGTCGAGCAGCGGGCGCATCGTGTCGCCCTCGACGAGCCACATCTTCCCGGGATGCTGCTTCACCGGCTCGACTGCGCGAATCGAGTCGATGCGCTCGCCGAGCGCGACGAACTGCTCCCAGGCGCGCCGCACCGTCGCCGCGGTGCGAAACGGGCTCGTCGGTCGCAGGAGGGCGAACGCGTCTTCGTCGCGGCCTGCCATCATGTGCGTCACCCAATCCACGTCCGGCGACGTCGAGCCCGCCAGCTCCGCGGGACGCAGCCCCGGAACCTCCGCGCCGTAGCGCCGGGCGATCTCGGCCGTCTCTTCGGAGTCGGTGGACACGACCACCGTCTCGAACACGCCGCTGTCGCGCGCCGAGGCGATCGAGTACGCGATCAGAGGATGCCCGGCGAGTGGCATCACGTTCTTCCCAGGGACGCGCACGGAGCCGGAGCGAGCCGGAATCAGGGCGACGGCAGTCGTCATGCGGCAACACGCTGCCACAACGCGCCCGCGCGTTCCTCGACGAGCGTGTGCTCGCCGGCCGACAGCTCGGCTCCACGCAGCGCCGGCGCCGCCGACACCGCTCCCGGTGCACTGCCGGCGAAGCTGGAGTTGTCATCCACCTCCATGCCGTTGAACGTCGGCTGAAAGAGCGTGGGCGCCACGTCGATCTCGAGGAACGCGGCGATATCTCGCATCGTGGCCTTCGTCCTGAGCACGAGGTCGTCGAAGGTGACGACGCGAATCCGCTCCGGGCTGCGCGCGCGAAAGGCGAGCGCCCCTTCCGTGCACGCCGACCAGTGCTTCATCGCCACGTCCAGGTTCGCGAACCGCATGCTCCATCGCCGCGCGGAGGCGAACCAGGACCACGGATCGCGGACGACCGAGACAACGCGGCCGTCGGGATACGCATCGTCGAACGCGCGCATGCGCGCGGCGTTTCCGATCGCGTTCGGCTCGAAGCCGACGACCCACCGCGCGTCGTCGTCCGGCGGCCGGGCGCGGTCGGTCCACGCGTTGAAGTACGCCGTGAAGTACGCGTCGAGCACCTCGCGGTCGCCGTGCGGCGACGCCTCGGCGTACAGCTCGCGCATCAGAGGGAACGACAGCCCGAACGGCCGCACGTGATCACGCTCATGCTTGCCGATCTCGACACCGCGCCGCGCCCAGTCGTACGCCTCGCGTGGCGTCAGCGCCTCCACTGCATTCGCGGGGTCGACGTCACTGCGGCCGAGGATGCTGCCGAGCTCGTGCGGGACGACCAGGCATTGGGGATGGTCGTCCAAGAGGCGCAGAAGGAGCGTGCCTCCGGATCGCGCGGTCTGCGAGATGAGCGCGAGCGGTTGCGTGACGGGGACGACGCGGGCGGGCCGCGGTGCCGGCGCAGTGTCGAGCATGGAAGCCGGAGGGAGTGCCGTGCGCTCGACCCGCTTCAACGCGCGTGAGACACGCGTCGCGGCCGCGTCGAGCCGGAACGCCCACGCGTCGCCCGGCGGGCGACGCGCAGCGCGTGCGCGTAGCTCACGATTGGCGACGCGCCGCAGGTTGCGCGCGGTCGCCGCCACGCGCCCCCGGAGCCCGCTCACACCGCCGACGGGTCGTGCGTCACGTACACGGTCTTCCAGTCCGAGTAGACATCGAGCGCTTCGGTGCCCGGCTCGCGCCACCCGGTCCCCGAATCGCGCTCTCCGCCGAACGGGACGTGCGGCTCGAATCCGTAGGTCGGGCCGTTGACCTGCACGCCGCCTGCGACGACGCGTCGCACGAACTCCTGGCCGCGGTGGATGCTGCGCGTCCAGATGGCGGCGGTCAGGCCGTACGACGTGGAGTTCGCGAGCTCGAGCGCCTCGTCGAAGCTGTGCACGCGCTGTAACGTCGTGATCGGGCCGAAGAGCTCGGTGTGCGCGACGTCCTGGTCGGCAGCGGGCTGCTCGACGATCGTCGGCTCGAGATAGAAGCCGGGACGGTCGGCGCGCTTGCCGCCGACGAGCACATTCGTCCCTTCGATTGCCGCAAGCATCGACTCGAGCTGCCGCTCGTTGATGACGGGGCCGATGTCGCCGAGCGCGTTGGTGCGCTCGACGAGCAGGCGCTTGAACTCGTCGTACACCGCGTCGAAGACGATGAGCCGCGAGCCCGCGGCGCAGCGCTGGCCGGCGTTCGAGAATGCCGAGAGCACCGCCGCGTCTGCGGCCAGCGCGAGATCCGCGTCGTCGCAGACGACGAGCGGGTTCTTGCCGCCGAGCTCGAGGCAGATCTTCGCGAGCCGCTCGCCGGCGACGCGCGCGATCAGCCGTCCGACGGCCGTCGAGCCGGTGAACGACACGATCGCGACGCGCGGATCCTCGACGAGCGGCTGCCCCGCTTCGTCGCCGAAGCCGTGCACGACGTTGAGCAGGCCATCCGGCAGTCCGGCCTCCTTCGCCAGCCGCGCGAACGCGACGGCGGTCTCCGGCGAGTCCTCGGACGCCTTCAGCACCGCGCCGTTCCCGCAGATCAGCGCGGGGAAGACCTTCCACGCGACGTTCGCGATCGGCGTGTTCGCGGCGATGATCAGACCCGCGACGCCGAGCGGCTGGCGCACGGTCTGCGCGTAGCGGTTCGCCGTCGCGCTCGGCATCGTCTTGCCGTAGAAGCGGCGGCCCTCGCCGGCCATGAAGTACCCGAGCTCGATCGCGCCGTCGGTCTCGCCGCGCGCATCGTTCAATGACTTGCCGGTCTCCTCGGCGACGAGCGCCGCGATCTCCTCGCGGTCGCGCTCCAGCAACTGGGCGATGCGCCGCAGGATCGCCCCCCGCTCCGGCAGCGGACGGAGCGCCCAATCCGGCTGCGCTGCTTCGGCTGCGCGAATCGCC
>DASZBP010000372.1:0-3590 GCA_035943915.1 Gaiellaceae bacterium
CGATCCGATCGATTACCGCGACGAACTAGTCGAAGCGGTGCAGCTCCTTGACCGCCGTCGCGTGCGAACGATGGTCTACAACCATCAGCTGTGCTTGATTGATCGCAGCGTGTGGCCGTTCGCAGTCAAGTCAATCAGCGACTGGAAAAACGAGTACCACCCAGAATGTGTCAACTGCTCGGTCGCTGAGCGCTGCGGCGGGTTCTTCTTTTCCGCGAAGTATCGGATGAGCGAGCACATTCGCTCGATTCCCGTTTCCTCGGCGCGCGAGCGGCGTCATCTCATCAGTACGGGAGCCGCGACCGAGGAGTAGACGTTGGGCGCCGCTGTTGGCGAGAACGACGTCACCGTGACCAAATCCGATGGCCATCTGCCCTGATGGCTGGCGGTAGCAATGACCGCTTGCACTTGTGAACCCGCGTAACCATGCCCACGTGGACTTCCAGAGCCGCCCGATCGGCGCACGGCTCGAGGTACTCGAGCGAATGGGACTCGCCGAGGTTGCTCACGATCATCCGCCGTTAGCAGCCACAGCTACAACGCCCCGAACTAGGAACGCGGCACGTAGGGGCTTATCCCCCGACAGATGGTGGGGCTGAGGGGGCGCCTCACGTCGCTTGCGGTCGGTTGGTCGGACTTCGGCTGGCCGCCCTCACGCTCTGCTGACCGACGACGTCGCTGATGTCTTCGCCGGCGGCGGCCGCGAGCTCGCATTCGGCCCGCACGCGACTCAGGGCGAACGCGTCAGCGACTTGACCAACGCTTCGTGCGTCGCCTCGGAGGACCCTTCGAGGTTGCAGGCCGCTCCCGAGGCGTCCGCACATGTCGGCGGATTCCAGGCGTAGACGAAAGGCGTCCGTCATACCCCTCCGCCCATGGGCGTACGTCTGCGCGGCGGAGCATTGCTGGGGAATTGGCCGACGCCGCTTCGGGCAGACATGAACGGAACAACGATGGCTACGCTGTCAGCCGCCGCATCCTCAGCCAAAACTCTCGCGCACGATAGTCACAGCTAATGAGGACCGTACCGCTGGAACCTGACGACGAGCTTGCGCCGAGTGGCGCGTTGTCGTGACACCGCGTGCTGTGTTATTCGTCGCGCTCCTTGCAAAGACTCCCGCTGCTCCCAATGCTGGCGGGCAACCACTCTGGGAGGACGTCCTCGCCGGAGTGCTAGCGACGTTGATCGCTCTCGCTATCGGGAGTGCAATCAAGTGGCTCTACGAGCGCTACAGGGCGAAGCACCCTGACTTCACCTGCGTTGCGCGCGAGTCCGAGCGGCCTCCTGATGAAGTGATACAGGCCAACACCACGGTCTATCGACGCAACGTCGCCCTAACGGTCAATGTGATCAATGACGGTCCCACGGGTGACTTCTACGCACGCCTAAAGAACTTCAGCGGCATGCCAAGCGACAACTATCAAGTGCCGCTTCCACTCTGGAAGCACACCACCGATACGCGCACGACGATTCCTGGTCATGGCGGTCAACGAGTCATCGAGTTGGCAAATGTCGCGCGCGTCCCTCCAGCGATTTGGTTCAACACATCCGAGAGCGGCACGCGTCAAGCGGGCACGCAATGGCGACTTTCCGAGGACACGGAGATCGACTTCGTCCTCGAAGTAGGAATGGTTGGAGAGCGGCGGGATCAACTTCGCAACTACGCAGGTCGTATCGTCGTAAGTGTCGACGGAGTCACACCGCCCACCTTTACGTTGACTGAGGCGTGAAGCACGGATCGCTGCCCGCTTCGTTGGCGCTTCGTGTCACCATTCTCACGCACGCAATTGCGCGTGATGTCCACCGAGTTGTCGCGCAACAACTGCAAGTGAAGGCCCCCACTCGTGTCGTAGCCGCGGCAGGTGCTGCCGGGTGTCGGATCCCCCTTTCCGACCGCAGGAGCTGTAGCCACTCGGTTGCTTTCCGACGAGCATTTGAACGGCCTCCATGTTTCAGCACTAGCCAGGCACCTCCTGGACAAATTCCGGCTTCGGCTAAGTGGACGACCTCCGGCTTCGAGAACTGAGAGTCGCCATCGTGTGCGGTCAAGTGTGAGGACGCTCGCTCAGGCGAAGCACTTGCGAACTCTCCTTAGCATCGCTTCTGAGCGCGGCGGAAGCACCGTCGCTACGTTCGCGATCCGACGCCCTCGCCGACGAGGTCACCGTTCCCTAGAGAACGTTGTTCAGGCTGAAGGGCGCCCACCTTGACGGTGCGATTAAAAGTCCGTCTTGTGACGCCGCAAGAGACTGCGGGCTGGTGCGGGTTCCTGCTCTGTCACAAGACTGCGCGCTGCTGCCGCCGACTGCTGCGGTTTGCGGAACGTCGGTACTCGAACCCGTACTCCCTCGAGGAGCCCGTGAAGGAATTACTTCCGCCGGCGTACTGGGATCAGCACATCGGCCATGCGTTTCGAATCGATCGACCCTTCGCGCCGACGACGAAGCAGGCGAAGAATCCGTCCAACGACCGCCATCCGTGTTCGCCACCGTGGCGCGGCAGGTGGGGAGCATCGGCGCGACACATCTCGCGCCCTCTTGACTTTGTACCGACCCGGATGAGATAGTCCTGACCTTCTAGAAAGTAAGCAGGCGGAAGAATAGTGATTGACAACTCTCACAACGCGTATGAGTCGCCTTCCGCCTCGACTGAGGAGCGGATTCTCGATATCGCACAGCGCTTGATCCAGGAACGCGGCTACAACAAGTTCAGCTACAGCGACATTGCAACTGAGCTGGCCATTACCAAGCCCGCGATCCACTATCACTTTCCGTCCAAGGTCGATCTGGGCTGCGCGATAGTCAGGCGCTACCGCCAGCGGACGCAAGAGCGGCTCATTGGGATTTCACGTGACTTCCGGACGCTCGAAGAGCGGCTTCAACAGTACGTCGATCTTTTCCTCGATCTGCTTCGGAACGAGTTTCTGATGTGTCCTGGAGGAATGCTGGCCGTCGAACTCATGGGTTTGCCAGTCGAGTTGCAAGACGAGGTCCGAGGGTTCTTCGAAGACCACGAAGCGTGGCTAGAAGGAGTGATCGCGGCGGGGGGCGTCGACGTCGGCGCGGAGCCTTCGTTGACCACGAAGCTGATGGCGAAGGCGGGGGCGGACGCGCGAGCGATCGTCGCCGCGTTGGAAGGCGCCGTCATGATGGCGCGGCTCTACGAGGATGAGGGCCGATTCCACGAGGCGGCTGCGCGCGTGATTCGTTTTCCTGACCAGCCACCGACCGTCCCTGTCGCGGGATCGCGGGCCGGATGAGCGCCCCGTTCGATATCCAGCGACAGTCCGAAGCGAGGCTGTTGCCCGACGCGCAATTCCCGCGCTTCGAGGAAGTTTTCGTCAGCACCCACACCATCGCGGGTGCCGATACGGGCGAGCACTGCACCGCTGCGCGAAACGAGCTTCACGAAACGACTACGAGCTCGTGCAGCGGCGATTCGACTCAAGCACATCGCGATTGGAGACCTAGACGAGCGCGGATCGTTCGTAGATGGCGCGGATCTCGGGCCGACTCGCGGATGTCCCAAATGCGCACCGAAGGGAGAAAGTGTTGTCCAATTTGTTGCTTCGGCGGCTGCGGTCTCGGCG
>DASZBP010000373.1:0-8862 GCA_035943915.1 Gaiellaceae bacterium
TGAAGGTGACGGGCGTCGAGGTTCCGTGGCGCGTAGGCGAGCTCGACTTCCGCGGCGTGGTCGGCTACGCGGCCGACGGCGATCGCGCCGCTGTCGCTGCCGGCGAGGAGGTGGTCATCGCGCCGCGTCCCGAGCATGCGAACGGCGATCTCGTCGTGCATGACGCGAAGGCGCAGCGCGTCGACGCCCGCGAGGACACGCTGCTCGCTGCGTACCTGATCGACCCGGGCCGCGCCGCCTACGAGCTCGACGACCTCGCGGCCGAGTACGGCGTCGAGCTGGTGCCGACGCCCGCCGCGGATGAGGAGACGACCGCGCTCGTCCGCCGCGCCGAGACACCGCGCCGCCTGATCGGGCCACTGCTCGAGCGGCTCGAGGAGCGAGGGCTCACCAGCCTGTACCGCGACATCGAGCTGCCGCTCTCCGCCGTGCTCACGCAGATGGAGGACTGCGGCGTGAAGATCGACACGTACCGCATGGGTGAGATCACGGCGCGGCTCGCCGATCGCGTGGAGGAGCTCGAGTCGCTGGCGTACGAGCACGCGGGCGGCGAGTTCGTGATCGGCTCGCCGCAGCAACTCGGGAAGATCCTGTTCGAGCAGCTCGGCCTGCAGGCGGGACGCAAGGGCAAGACCGGTTACTCGACGGACGCGAAGGTGCTGCGCGGCATTCGCGGCGACCATCCGATCGTCCCGGTGATCGAGGAGTGGCGCGAGTACTCGAAGCTGCTGAACACGTACCTCGGCCCGCTCCCGTCGATGATCAGCGATCACGACGGACGGCTGCACACGACGTTCAACCAGACGGTCGCTGCGACCGGGCGGCTGTCGACGAGCGACCCGAACCTCCAGGCGATCCCGGTGCGCACCGATCTCGGCCGCGAGATCCGCTCGGCGTTCATCGCCGAGGAGGGCCACCGCCTGCTGTCGGCCGACTATTCGCAGATCGAGCTGCGCATCCTCGCGCACGTGTCCGGCGAGCCGAAGCTGCGCGAGGCGTTCGCGCGCGGCGAGGACATTCATTCCGCCACTGCTGCAGAAGTACTCAGTGTCGATCCGGCGAAGCTGACGTCACAGCAGCGCTCGATCGCGAAGATGATCAACTTCGGGATCGTCTACGGCATCTCCGCGTTCGGCCTGTCGGAGAACCTCGAGATGCCGCGCGACGAGGCGCAGCAGTACATCGACGCGTACCTCGCGCGCTTCCCGCACGTGCAGGACTTCATCGCGCGCACGATCGAGCAGGCGAAGGTCGACGGCTACGTGACGTCGCTGCTCGGCCGGCGCCGTCCGGTGAACGAGATCCGGGCGATGAACCGCCAGACGCGCGGGTTCGGCGAGCGCGTCGCCGTGAACTTCGTCATGCAGGGCTCGAACGCGGACATCATCAAGGTGGCGATGATCCGCATCGCGAAGCGGCTCCGCGACGAGGGCCGCGGCGCCCGGCTGGTGCTGCAGGTGCACGACGAGCTGCTGCTCGAGGTGCCGGAGCCGGAGGTGTCGAAGGTGCGCGAGCTCGTCCGAAACGAGATGTGCGGCGCCTACGACCTCGACCCGCCGCTCGCCGTAGACGTCGGCGTCGGCGACAACTGGGCCGAGGCCAAGAGCTAGTGACACTCTGTTACTAGCTCGCCGCTGAAGGGCGCTGGGAGGTGGCTATACTTCCCGGCCGCTTGGCTACCAACGACCTCATGCAGCTAGAGCCCGGCGTCTGGGTCGAAGGCCCCGACGGCGAGCTGATCCCCGACTACGACTCCACGTTCCCCGAGATCAACGAGGGGCAGGTCGTACACGGCACGGTTGTCCGGGTCGACAAGGACGAGGTTCTCGTCGACATCGGTTACAAGTCGGAAGGCGTCATCCCGGTCTCCGAGCTCTCGATTCGGCGCTCCGTCAACCCGGCCGACGAGGTGTCGCTGGGTGACGAGATCGACGCGCTCGTTCTCACCAAGGAGGACGCCGAGGGCCGCCTGATCCTGTCGAAGAAGCGCGCGCGCTTCGAGCTCGCGTGGAAGAACATCGAGGGCGCAGCCGAGTCCGGCGAGCCGGTCAACGGGCGCGTCATCGAAGTGGTCAAGGGCGGCCTCATCCTCGACCTCGGCGTGCGTGGCTTCCTGCCGGCGTCGCTGGTCGACATCCGCCGCGTCCAGGATCTCGACGAGTTCCTCGGACAGGAGCTTCGCGCGAAGGTCATCGAGCTCAACCGCTCGCGCAACAACGTCGTTCTCTCACGGCGCGCCGTGCTCGAAGAGGAGCGCAAGGATCAGCGCCAGCAGATCCTCGACAAGCTGCAGCCGGGCGACGTGGTCGAGGGTCAGATCTCGAACATCGTCGACTTCGGCGCGTTCGTCGACCTCAACGGCATGGACGGCCTCATCCACATCTCCGAGCTTTCGTGGTCGCATGTCAACCACCCGTCGGAGGTGCTCGAGATCGGGCAGACCGTCGAGGTGAAGGTGCTCGACATCGACCGCGATCGCCAGCGCATCTCGCTCGGTCTCAAGCAGACGCAGAGCGACCCGTGGCAGCAGGTGCTCGAGAAGTACAAGGAAGACGACGTCGTCGAGGGGACGGTGACGAAGGTCGTCACGTTCGGCGCGTTCGTCGAGATCCTTCCGGGTGTCGAAGGGCTCGTGCATATCTCCGAGCTCGCGCAGCATCACGTCGAGAACCCGCGTGAGGTCGTTTCGCAGGGCCAGCCCGTCAACGTGAAGATCATCGAGATCGACGGCGAGCGCCGCCGCCTCTCGCTGTCGCTGAAGCGCGTCGAGGACACCGATCCGGTGCAGCCGCGCGCGGACGGTGCCGAGTCCGTGCACACGCGCCCGCAGCTCGACCTCTCGGAAGAGGTCTTCGCCGAGGCGCCCGTCGAGGACGACACGGTGGCCGAGGAAGAGCCGGCCGTCACCGAGCCTGAGGAGACTCAGGCCGAAGAGACGCCCGAAGGAGCGTCCGAAGAGACGCCCGAAGCGCCCACCTCCGAAGAGGAGTGACCGCCGCGAACCGGCCGGTCGCCGTCGCGATCACCGGCGGCATCGGGGCGGGGAAGAGCGAAGCCCTGCGCGCGTTCGCGCGTCACGGCGCGGCGACGGTATCGAGCGACGAGATCGTCCATCACCTGCTGCGCCGCGACGACGTGAAGGCGCAGGTGATCGAGCGCGTCGGCAACGGCGTGGTCGGGCCGGACGGCGAGATCGACCGCGGCGCCCTCGGGAGCGCAGTCTTCAACGATCGCGAGGCGCTCACCTGGCTCGAGCAGCTGCTCCACCCGTTGGTGTCGGCCGAGTACCTGCAGTGGCGCGAGGACCTCGCCAAGCTGCCAAATGCCCCGGCGGTGACCGTCACGGAGGTGCCGCTGCTGTACGAGGCCGGCGGCGAGGTGCGGTTCGACAAGGTCGTGGTCGTCACCGCGCCGACGAAGCTCCGCCGTGCGCGGTCCGCCGTTGCGGTGAACGAGCGCGAGTCGCGCCTGCTTCCGGACAGCGAGAAGACCAAGCGCGCCGATTACGTCTACGTCAACACGGGGACCGTCGAGGAGCTCGATGCGTTCGTCGCCTCCGTGATGCGAGAGCTCGCGGTGTGAAGAAGCTGCTCGCCCTCACCGTGCTGATCGCCCTCATCGGCGGCGCGGCGCTGTATGTCTTCAAGGCGAGCCCGCCGTGGTACGAACGGATCCGCTATCCGCTGCGCTATGCGCAGTACGTGAGGGTGCATGCGCAGGAGAACCACCTCGACCCGGCACTGCTGGCCGCGGTCATCTACCAGGAGTCGAAGTTCCGGACCAGCGCGGAGTCGTCGTCGGGCGCGATCGGCCTGATGCAGCTCACGCCGTCGACGGCGCGCGGGATCGCAATCCGCACGCATGGCTCGAAGTTCCGGACGTCCGACCTCTACGACGCGGAGATCAATATCCGCTACGGGGCCTGGTACCTCGCGAATCTCTTCCAGAAGTACGGCAGTGAGCGGCTCGTCCTCGCGGCGTACAACGCAGGCCAGGGGAACGTCGATCGCTGGCGCGCGAACGGGCAGCCGATCCAGTTTCCGGAGACTGTCGCCTACGTGGGGCGCGTCGAGCATCTACAACGCGTGTACCGCAACGCATGGGCGAAGGAGCTGGGATATCAATGAGCATCGACTGGGCCGTCGAGCTGGCGGAGAACCCGAACACGTACACGCCGCTCGGGCCGAACACCGAGCGCATCGTCCACGACCGCTACGTCCTCTGGATGGGGCGCATGGACACGTGGAACGTGGCGCAGCGCTTTGCGATGAGGGATGACGAGATCGACGAGGTGATCGAGGAGATCCGCGCGACGCTGCGCGAACGCGGCCGGCCGTCCTGTGCCTGGGAGATCGGCTCGCACGCGACGCCTGCAGACTTGCCGGAGCAGCTGCTTGCGCGCGGGTTCACCGACGACGCGCACACACCGCTCGCGATCGGCATGGCGCTGACGGAGGAGCCGGGCGCCGCGCCGGACGGCGTCGAGGTGAAGATCGTCGAGACGGACGAGGAGTACTGGGAGTCGGAGCGGATCGCGCAGATCTCCTTCGGTGAGGATGTCCCGGCGGAGCGAAAGCCGTACGTCCCGTCCGCGGCGAACCCGATCTACATCGCGCTGATCGACGGTCAGATCGTCGCGCGCGCGTCCGCGGCGCACGGGGAGCATGGTGTGACGCTGTTCGGCGGCGCCACGTTGCCGGACGCGCGCGGGCGCGGCGCGTATCGGGCGCTCGTCGCTGCGCGGTGGCGCGACGCCGCCGAGCGGGGCACGCCGCTGGTCGTCACGCAGGCAGGGGAGATGTCGCGCCCGATCCTGGCGCGCCTCGGCTTTCACGAGGTGGGCACCGTGCGCGCGCTGAACGATAAGTTCGGCGTGTGAGGGTCTCCGCGAAAGCCGACTACGCGATCCGCGCCGCGGTCGAGCTTGCTGCGCGCGGTGAAGGGCCGACGAAGGGCGATGTGATCGCCGACGCGCAGAAGATCCCGCCGAACTTCCTGGAGAACATCCTGGCCGACCTGCGGAACGCGGGCATCGTGACGAGCCGGCGTGGGGCGGAAGGCGGGTACTGGCTTGCGCGCCCCGCGTCGGAGGTCGCGCTCGCCGACGTCATCCGTGCAGTCGACGGCCCGCTTGCGAACGTGCGCGGGACGCGCTCGGAGCAGCTCGAGTACGACGGAAGCGCGGAGAAGCTGCGCGAGGTGTGGGTCGCCGTGCGCGCGAGCCTGCGCAACGTGCTCGAGCACGTCACGCTCGCCGATGTCGCGAGCGGCAATCTCCCCGCGTCGGTCGAGCAGCTCGCCGCGTCGCCCGAAGCGTGGGAGCCGCACTGAGCGGTGGGGTCAGACACGTGCCTGACCCCGCGCTTTTCGTCCACAGGTGAATTGCAGGGAACGGCGGTCGATCCGCGTCGCTCGCGCCCGGGGACGGGGTCAGGCACGTGTCTGACCCCTTGAACGGCTAGTCGAAGACCCGTTCCCGCGTCGGCTTCACGTAGACGATCTGGCCGGCGGCGAGCTCTAGGCGATCGGCTTCGTCGCGGGAGAGCTGCAGGTCGAGACGCTCGCCGTCGTCGCGCACGAGCTCCGCGCGCACTTCGGGACCGACGTGCACGAGGCGGTCGATGAGCACCTCACGTGTAGATCCGTTCGGCTCGAGCGTGACGACGAGATCGTGCGGGCGCACCCAGCTTTCGCCGAAGCGGTTCGCCTGCCCGACGAACGACATCACGAATTGGTTCTTCGGCTCGTCATAGAGCACGCGCGGCGGCGCGACCTGTTCGACGTGGCCGTCGTTCATGACGACGACGCTGTCGGCGACCTCCATCGCCTCCTCCTGGTCGTGCGTGACGAAAACCGTCGTCGTATGCGTCTCCTCGTGCAGCCGCCGCAGCCACGCGCGCAGCTCCGCGCGCACACGCGCATCGAGTGCACCGAACGGCTCGTCCAGCAGCAGCACCTTCGGCTCCGCAGCAAGCGCGCGCGCAAGCGCCATCCGCTGCCGCTGGCCACCGGACAGCTGCGCCGGGAAGCGGTGCCCGAAGCCCTTCAGCTGCACGAGCTCGATCAGCTCGTCGACACGCGCGCTGATCTCCGCGCGCGGCCGCTTTCGCACCTTCAGCGCGAAACCGATGTTTTCGCGCACCGTCATGTGCTTGAACGCGGCGTAGTGCTGGAACACGAAACCGACGCCGCGGTTCTGCGGCGTGAGCGACGTCGCGTCCTCGCCCGCGAGGATGATCTCGCCGGCATCCGGCGTCTCGAGCCCGGCGATGATCCGCAGCAGCGTGGACTTGCCGCTGCCGCTCGGACCAAGCAGCGCGGTCAGTGACCCGGTGGCGACGTCCACCGAGACGTCGTCGAGGGCGACGAACGTCCCGAACCGCTTCGTGACGTTGCGGACGGTGATGGACATCAGGCAGTCCCTTCCTTCGGCTTCAACAGGGTCATGACGACGAGCACGACGATCGCGATCAGCCCGAGCACGAGCGATACGCCGTACGCGCCCGACTGGTCGAGGTTCTCGTAGTAGTTCTGCACGCGCAGGGTCGCGGTCTCCGTGCGGCCCGAGATCGAGCCCGACACGACCGCAACCGCGCCGTATTCGCCGAGGCAGCGCGCCGTCGTGACGACGACGCCGTAAATGATCGCCCAGCGAATCGACGGGAGCGTGATCCGCCAGAACGTCTGCCAGCCTGACGCTCCCAGCGTGTGTGCCGCCTGCTCCTGCTCGTCGCCGACCTCGCGCAGCGTCGGGATGACCTCGCGCGCGACGTACGGCACGGACACGAAGACGGTCGCGAGCACCATCGCCGGCAGCGCGAAGAGGATCTGCACGTGGCCGAGATGGATCCAGCCTGTGCGGCCGTACAGCAGGAACAGCGAGAGACCCACGACCACCGGCGACAGGGCGAGCGGCAGGTCGACGAATGCGTTGACGAGACCCTTGCCGGGGAAGCGGCGGCGCACGATCGCGAGCCCGACGACGATCCCGAAGATCGTGTTCAGCGGCACGGCGATCGCCGTGATCTCGATCGTCAGCCTGAACGCATGCAGGGTGTCCGGCTCCGTGATCGCCGTCCACGCCTTGCCGAGGCCTTCCGCCCAGATCCGCCAGAAGAGCATGGCGAGCGGGCCGAGCAGAACGACCGAGAGATAGGAGAGGGCGATCGTCTTACGCACGCTCGTGCCTCGTTGCGAGCCAGCGCAGGCCGCCGACGCCGAGCAGGACCAGGAACGAGATCGCCAGCAGCAGCGTCGCAAGGGCCGCTGCGCCGGTGCCGTTGCCGCTTTGCGTCTGATTGAGGATCCAGACCGACGCGACCTCGGTGTGGAAAGGCCGGTTGCCCGAGAGGATCACGATCGACCCGATCTCGCCTACCGCACGCGCAAACGCCATCGCGACGCCCGACAGGATCCCCGGCAGGATCGACGGCAGCACGATGCGCGTGAAGACGACGAGCTCGCGCGCGCCGAGCGATCGCGCGGCCTCCTCCATCTGCGTGTCAAGCTCGTGCAGCACCGGCTGCACCGTGCGGACGACGAACGGCAGCGTGACGAAGAGCAGCACGAGGTAGATCGCGGCGCGCGTGAACGCCGCGTGCACGTGCACGGGTGAATCCGGCCCGTACAGCGCGAGCACGAGCAGGCCGGCGACGATCGTCGGCAGCGCGAACGGGAGGTCGATCACTGCGTTGACAAGCCGCTTGCCCGGGAACTCGTCGCGCACGAGCACCCATGCGATCAGCGTCCCGAACACGGCATTCGTCAGCGCGACGAGCAACGCGACGACCAGCGTGAGCTTCAGCGCCGCGACGGGCTCGGGCTGCCGGATCCAGTACCAGAAGCCCGACACGCCGTCCGCGCGTGACGCCCAGACGAGCGCGGCGATCGGCAGCGCGACGATGACGGTGAGGAATGTCGTCACGAACCCGAGGGAGAGAGCCGTTCCGGCTCCCTCCCTCGCACGGGTCGTGCGAAATGCGTAGGCGACGCTAGCCAGATGTCGGCCCGCCTGCGTTCTGCTCGATCTTCACCATGCGGCCGCTCTTCGGGTTGAACCACACGCGGTCCGCGTTGCGCCAGCCGCCGATGTACTTGTCGTCGATCTTGAACTGGCCGGGCCGCACCGGGTACGGGTTCTTGACCGACTTGTTGACGGGGCGGAAGCCGTACTGCACGAACAGCTTCTGCGCGGCCGGCTGCTTGAGGAAGCGGATGAACTTATTCGCCGCGTCCTTGTTCGAGCTGTTCTTGATGACCGCCGCGGGCAGCTCGATCAGCATCGTCTGCCGCGGGATGACGTATTGGAGGTTCTTACCCTGGAGCTTGGCGTTGATCGCTTCGCTCTCGTACGTGATCAGCACGTCGCCCTTGCCGGAGAGGAACGTGTTGGTCGCGTTCGAGCCGGAGGTGTCCTGCGAGACGACGTGCTTGAAGAGGTTCTGGACGTATGCGGTTGCTTGCTTGTCGGTCTTGCCGAGGCGCCGCTCCGCACCGTACGCCGCAAGGATGTTCCACTTCGCGGAGCCGGAGCTGAACGGGTTCGGCGTGACGACCTGCACGCCGGGCCTGACGAGGTCCTGCCAGCCCTTGATGTGCTTCGGGTTGCCGTCGCGGACGGCGAAGACGACCACCGTGTCGGCCGCGATCCCGTCGTAGGACTGGTGGTTCCACTTCGCGTCGACGAGGCCCGCGTCGACGAGGAGGTTCACGTCGTCGCCCGTCGAGAGGAAGACGAGGTCGGCCGGCTGGCCGGCGGCGACGGCCCTCGCCTGGTTGGTCGAGGGGCCGTACGACTGCGAGAAGTTGACGCCCGACCCGTCGGCCGTCTGCTGGTAGGCGGAGATGATCTTCGCCATCACC
>DASZBP010000374.1:0-9184 GCA_035943915.1 Gaiellaceae bacterium
GGATGTCGGGTTCACGCTCGTCGCGGTCGTCACGTCGGGTACCGCGAAAGTGCTTTCGCTGCCGACGGCCGTCGTCGCCGCCGCGCAGGGCCCGACACTCGCAGGGCGGCCGTCGGTCGCCGGCGTTTTGCAGCAAGGACAGAAGCTCACCGCACGACCGGGGACGTGGGTCGGCAGCGGCGCGATCACGTACGCGTACCAGTGGTACCGCTGCGACGCGAACGTGTCGCATTGCCACTCCGTGCACGGCTCCACCCGCAGCTCGTACACGCTCGTGGCGAAAGACGTCGGCGCGACACTCGGACTTACGGTCCGCGCGACGGACGCGACCGGGACAGCGACCGCCTATGCGCCGGCCGCCGGTGTCGTCGCGGCGACGGCCGGCCTGCGGCAGCCCGCGCTCGTCGGCAAGGCGGTCGCCGGCCAGACGCTGAAGGTGAAAGGGACGTGGACGGCGTACGCGTGGCTTCGCTGCAACACGAACGGCCGCGCCTGCGGGGGAATCGCGGGCGCGGCCGGTTCGACCTACGTGCTCACCGCGGACGATCGGGGCCACACGATCGTCGCGTCGGTGCACGCCGCCGGCGGAGCCATCGTCCTCACGGCGGCGAGCTCGTTGGTGCGCTAGCTCGTCGTCGTCGTTCCGAGCGTCGCTTTCAGAGTCTTCGTCGCGCCGTTGCGGCGGATCGACAGCGTGATCGAGTCGCCCGGCTTGTGCTGCGCGATCGCCGCGCGCAGCGCCTCGGAGGTCGACGTCGAGCCGCCGTCGATGGCGGTGATCACGTCGCCCGCCTGCAGGCCGGCCTTCGCAGCCGCCGAGCCGGACTCGACGGTGACGACCTTCACGCCGACGCCCGTGACGGTCTGCGGCGACACGCCGAGGAATGCGTGCTGCACCGAGCCGCCCGAGATGAGCTGCGGGACGATCGTCTTCACGAGGTTCGACGGGATCGCGAAGCCGACACCGTCGCTACCGCCCGAGTCGCTCTCGATCTGCGACGTCACCCCGATGACGTTGCCGCTCATGTCGAACAGCGGGCCGCCGGAGTTGCCGTGGTTGATTGCAGCGTCGGTCTGGATCGCGCCTTCGATCGGCACGTTGTTCGGCGCCTGGATCTCACGATCGAGCGCGCTGACGATGCCGCTCGTCACCGTGTCCTGCAGGCCGAACGGGTTGCCGATCGCGACGACCTGCTGGCCGACCGCGACGTCGCTCGAATTCGCGACCGACAGCGGATGCAGCTTCGACGAGGCGACGTTCACCTTCAGCACGGCGAGGTCGGTGGAGATGTCCTTGCCGACGACGTTCGCCGTTGCGGTCGAGCCGTCCGAGAACGTCACCTTCACGCTCGACGCGCCGTCGACGACGTGCTCATTGGTCACGATGTGGCCGACGGCGTCATAAACCCAGCCGGTTCCTTCGGACTGGCTGTCACCCTGCGACTGGCCGAACGGGCTCGCGCCGCCTTTGCTCGTCGAGACGATCTCGACGACGCTCGGCGTGACCTTCTTCGCGAGGTCGGCCACCGACAGCGCCGTCGACACGTTCGCGACCTGCAGCGTCTGCGGCCGCGCGACCGTGACGGTGCGCGTTCCGCCGCTGTGCGTCAGCGCGACGACCGCACCGCCCGCGCCGCCCGCAGCAAGCGCCGTGGCGGCGAATGCGGTCGCGATGGTGGTTCTTTTCCTGGGCATGGTTTCGTTGGGCTCCTTCGCTGCGTTGATTTCTCACTCCCATGACACCACGGCTGTATTAGCGGCGGTTTACGCTGACCTAAGGAGTTGCTCAGAAGGCAGAGTGGGCGGGTGATCCCTCCTGCCCTGCAGCACTGCGATTTCCGCCGCCTCTGGACGAGCATGCTCTTCTCGGGGGTCGCGACGCAGATGGTCTCCGTCGCCGTCGGCTGGCAGGTGTACTCGATCCACCACCGCGCGTTCGACCTCGGCTTGATCGGGCTGGCGGAGTTCGTGCCCGTGCCGCTGCTCGCGCTGCCGACGGGGCAGCTCGCGGATCGCATGTCGCGCACGCGCGTCGTCGCGGTGTCGACGCTGCTCGAGGCGTCGGTGGTGGCGCTGCTGCTCGTCGTCACCCTCGGCGGCGCCCATCAGCTGTGGCAGTTCGTCGCGCTCGCCGCTGCGACGGGTGCGGCGGCGCAGCTCGGCAACCCGGCGGCGCGCTCGCTGACGCCGGAGATCGTCCCGGCGGACATGCTGGGCAGCGCGATCGCGCTCCGCTCGGTCGCGGGTCAGGCTGCGACGATCGGCGGGCCGGCGATCGGCGGGCTGCTCTTCGCGTTCAGCCCGGAAGCGGTCTATGCACTCGGCGCGGCGCTGCTCCTGGTCGCCTCGCTCTACGTGTTGCGGATGTCGTCGAGCACGCCGATCCAGCGCACCGCAGGGAACGAGCCCGCCCTGCAGGCACTGCTCGGAGGGATCCGGTTCATCCGCACGACGCCCGTCATGCTCGGCGCGATCACGCTCGACCTGTTCGCCGTGCTGTTCGGCGGCGCGATCGCCCTGCTGCCGCTGTTCGCGAAGTCGATCCTGCACACGGGCCCATTCGGCCTTGGCGTGCTGCGCAGCTCCGTCGCGGTCGGCGCGCTCCTCGCCGGCATCGCGCTTGCGCGCCGCCCTCTCCGCGGCAACACGGGTCGGACGCTGCTCACCGTCGTTGCCGCGTGGGGCGTGTGCATGGTCGTGTTCGGCCTCTCACACTGGTTCGTCCTCTCGGCGATTGCGCTGGGCGTGAGCGGATTCGTCGACATGATCTCGGTGAACATCCGCTCGATGATCGCCGCGTTTGCGACACCGAACGCGTTGCGCGGTCGCGTCAACAGCGTCGAGGGCGTGTTCATCGGCGCGTCGAACGAGCTCGGCGCATTCGAGTCGGGGGTCGCCGCGTCGCTCGTCGGCGCGGTGCCGGCGGTGGTCGCGGGCGGCGTGCTGACGATCGCGCTCGCAGCGGTCTGGCCGCGCGTCTTCCCCGCACTCGCGCGCATCGACCGGATGGACTCGTTAGCCGCCGGTTCGGGAGACGTGCTGCCAGTCGGGACTGCGGGCGGCGGCACCGGCGCTCGGTAACCGCATAATTCTCATCGATCTGTATAGTTATGCGCGATGAGCACCGCCGCGATCATCGGCTGCGCGGGCTATGCGGGCCAGGAGACCCTCGACCGCGTCCTCGCGCACCCCGGGCTCGAGCCCGTCGCTCTGGGCTCGGACTCGCTTGCCGGCAAGCCGGCCTGGGCGCTCGACCCCAGGCTGAGCGCCGATCTGCCCGTCTTCGTCACGAACGCCGAGGCAGCCGCGAGCGGCGCCGATGTGCTCTTCGTCTGCGGCGTCGACGCCTTCGACCCGCCCGCCGGCACGGTTGTCGTCGACCTCGGCGGCACGCACCGTCTGACGGACGAGGCTCAGGCACTTCACTGGTACGGCACCGCGCCCGGCGCGTGGAGCTACGGCCTGCCCGAGCTCTTCCCGCCGCAGGGCAACCTGATCGCGAACCCCGGGTGCTATGCGACCGCGGCGCTGCTCGCGCTCGCCCCACTCCCGGTCGACAGCGCCGTCGTCGACGCGAAGTCCGGCGTCTCGGGCGCCGGCCGCGCGCTGAAGGCGAGCTCGCACGCGGGCACCGTGCTCGAGAACCTCGCGCCGTACGCGGTCGGCGCGCACCGCCACGCACCGGAGATCGCGCAGCAGCTCGGCTTCCCGGTCTGCTTCGTGCCCCACCTTCTGCCTGTGCGCCGCGGCCTGCTCGCGACGTGTTACGTGCAGACGGACGCGGACGTGCGCTCGCTGCTCGAGGACGCCTACGCGTCGAGCCCCGTCGTGCGCGTGCTGCCGGAAGGCGTCGCGCCGGAGCTCTCGCGCGTGCAGGGAACCGACGCCGCGGAGATCGGCGTGTTTGCGGACGGCGCGACCGGCACCGCGATCGTCATCTGCGCGCTCGACAACCTCGGCAAGGGTGCCGCCGGGCAGGCGATCCAGAACGCGAACATCACGCTCGGCCTCGGCGAGACCGCAGGGCTGCGGCTGAACGGGGTGCTCGTATGAGCGTCACGGCGGCGAAGGGCTTTGCCGCCGACGGGGTGCACGCGGGCATCCGCCGCGAGAGAAAGGACCTCGCCGTGATCCGCACGCTCGGCAACGGCACGGGTGCCGCGATGTGGACGCAGAACCGCGTGCAGGCCGCTCCGGTCGTCGTCTCGAAGCGCCACCTCGCCGCCGCGCAGCCGCAGGCCGTCGTAGTCAACTCCGGCGTCGCGAACGCGGCGACAGGCGCAGCCGGCGAGGCCGCTGCAGTCGCAACGGCCGAGCACGCGGCTGTGCTGCTCGGACTGCAGCCGGAGCAGGTCGTCGTCCTCTCCACCGGCGTGATCGGCGCGCCGCTTCCCGTCGACCTCGTCTGCGCCGGGCTCGACACCGTGCAGCTCTCGGAGGACGGGGGCATGGACGCAGCGGAGGCGATCCTCACCACCGACACGAAGACGAAGACCGCGGTCGCGCACGGCAACGGCTTCACCGTCGGCGGTATGGCGAAGGGCAGCGGGATGATCCATCCGAACCTCGCCACGATGCTCGCGGTCGTCACGACCGACTACCCGCTCGACGATCCTCTTTCGTTTCTCAAGCCGGCGGTCGACGCGAGCTTCAACTCGATCTCGGTCGACGGCGAGTGCTCGACCAACGATGCAGTCGTGCTGCTCTCCTCCAACGCGGCGGACGTCGAGCGCGACGACGAGGCGTTCATGCTGGCGTTGAAGAGGGTGTGCGCCGACCTGGCCGCGCAGATCGTCGCCGACGGCGAAGGCGCGACGCTCGTCGCCGAGATCGAAGTCACCGGCGCGGCCGATCAGCGCGAGGCGAAGGCAATCGCACAGCGGATCGCCACGTCGCCGCTCGTGAAGACTGCACTCTTCGGCCGCGACGCCAACTGGGGCCGCGTACTGATGGCGGCGGGCAGCGCGCCGTTCAACGGCGGTTACGCCCAGCTCGACCCGAGCAAGATCACGCTCGCGTACAACGGCACCGCGGTGCTCATCGCCGGTGCGCCGCAGAACGTCGAGCCGCCGGTCGACGGCGCCGTCTGCACGATCGCGCTCGACCTCGGCCTCGGCGAGGGCAGCGCGAGCTACCTCACCAGCGACTTGTCCTACGACTACGTCCGCATCAACGCGGACTACAGAACGTGATGAGCCGCCTCGTGGTGAAAGTCGGGGGTGCCGTAGCCGCAGAAAGCGCGAGCCGGATCCTCGGCCTGCTCGAGGAAGGCCACGAGGTGTGCGTCGTGCACGGTGCCGGCCCGCAGATCACCGACGAGATGGCTCGCCGGAACATCAAGGTGGAGTTCGTCGGCGGACGCCGCCGCACGAGCGCGGCCGGTCTCGAAGTCGTGCGCGAGTCGATGCACGAGGTGAACGCGTCGCTCTGCGCCGCGCTCGGCGACTGCGCGGTCGCAGTTCACGGCGAGCGCGACGGCCTGCTCGCAGTTCCGGTGCCGGCGCTCGGGCTCGTCGGCGACCCGTTGCCCTGCAGGCCGCGCCGCATCCTCGACGCGTTCGCCGCGGGCAAGGTGCCGATCGTCGCGCCGATGGCGGTCGGCCCCCTGAACGTCAACGCGGACGACGCCGCAACGGCGATCGCACTTGGGCTCGGCGCGAAGCGCCTCGTCTTCCTCACCGACGTTCCGGGCCTCTACATCGACGACGAGGTCGTCGACGCGATCGACGTCCGCGAGGCGCACCGCATGCTCGACGCCGGCCTGTTCGAGGGCGGGATCATCCCGAAGCTCCGCGCTGCGGCGATCGCCGCCGGGAGCGGCATCACCGCGCAGATCGGCCGCACGGCGGTGACCGCATGACGTCAACAGTGCACGCGCCGCTGCTCCCCACGTACGCGCGCCTCGACGTCACGTTTGTCGAAGGCGACGGTGCGTGGCTGGTCGACGCCGACGGCAAGCGCTACCTCGACCTCTTCGCAGGGATCGCCGTCGTCGGCCTCGGTCACAAGCATCCCGCGCCGCTCGCCGCCGCGCATGCACAGCTCGAGAAGCTGTGGCACGTCTCGAACCTCTATTTCACCGAGCCGATGCAGGAGCTCGCCGCGAAGCTTTCGGACCGCTTCGGCGACGCGCAGTCGTTCTTCTGCAACTCCGGCGCGGAGGCGAACGAGGCAGCGATCAAATGGGCGCGCAAGGCGACCGGCAAGACGGAGATCGTCGCGCTCGACGGCTCGTTCCACGGCCGCACGCTCGGCGCGCTGTCGGTGACGGGCCAGCCCGCGAAGCGCGCCGCGTTCGAGCCGCTCCTGCCCGGAGCGAAGTTCGGCCTCGAGCACGTCGGTGCGGACACGGCGGCCATCCTGCTCGAGCCGGTTCAGGGCGAAGGCGGCGTGCACCCGCTGTCGCCGGAAACCCTCGCGCATGCGCGCGCGCTCGCCGACGAGAACGGCGCGATGCTGATCCTCGACGAGGTGCAGACCGGCGTGGGACGCAGCGGCGCGTTCTTCGCATGGGAGCGACTCGGCGTGAAGCCTGACGCCGTCACGCTGGCGAAGGGTCTCGCAAACGGGCTGCCGATCGGCGCGTTGCTCGTGTCCGCCGATGCGCCCACGGGCTTCGAGCCCGGCGACCACGCGTCGACGTTCGGCGGCAACCCGGTTGCGTGCGCTGCAGCCTGCGCGGTGCTCGACACGATCGACGACTCACTGCTCGCGCACGTGCGCGACATCTCGGCGCAGCTCGCCGACGGTCTCGCGGCGTTCGGCCCGGTGCGCGGTCTCGGCCTGCTGCTTGCCGTAGAGCTCGACCAGCAAGCCGCTCCCGTCGTCGAAGCGGCGCTGGCGCACGGCCTGGTGATCGGCAGCGCCGGCCCGAATACGCTTCGCCTCACGCCGCCGCTCACCTTGACGGCGGAGGAGGCAGACCTTGCTCTCGCGTTGCTGACGGAGGTGCTCGCATGACCACGAAGTTCGAACGCCAGGGATTGATCATGCAACTCGTGCAGCAGCACCCGCTGTCGACGCAGGCGGAGGTCGCAGACGCGCTCCGAGACCAGGGAATCGACACCGTGCAAGCCACCGTGTCGCGCGACATCTCGCAGCTCGGGCTCGTGAAGGTGCGCAACACCGAAGGCCGCCTGGTGTACGCGGTTCCCGGGGCCGCCGACCTGCGCCGGCTCGAGGACCTGACCGCGGCGCTGCGTCGCTGGCTCGGCGGCATGACGCCGTCCGGGCAGATGCTCGTCGTGAAGACGCCGCGCGGATTCGCCGCCGCGCTTGCCGACGCGATCGACGCGGCGGAGCTGCCCGAGGTCGCCGGCACGGTCGCGGGCGACAACACCGTGTTCGTCGCCGCGCGCGACGGCGTCACCGCGGCCGAACTCGCCGACGAGCTGCGGCACCACATGGAGCGCTCGTGAGCAGCCCCACCGCTGCAGCCGGCGGTGCGATCCTCGCGTCGCTCCCCGTCGGCGAGCGCGTCGGCATCGCGTTCTCCGGGGGCCTCGACACGTGCTGCGCGGTCGCATGGATGCGCGAGAACGGTGCGATCCCGTATGCGTTCACCGCCAACCTCGGCCAGTACGACGAGCCGGACATCGACGGCGTCCCGGCGCGCGCTCTGCAGTATGGCGCCGAGGAAGCGGTCATCGTCGACTGCCGCGACGCGCTCGCGCGTGAAGGCATCGTCGCGTTGCAATGCGGGGCGTTCCACATCCAGACCGCAGGCAAGCGCTACTTCAACACCACCCCGCTCGGCCGCGCGATCACCGGAACGCTGCTCGTGCGCGCGATGGGCGAGCACGGCGTCGACATCTGGGGCGACGGCTCGACCTACAAGGGCAACGACATCCAGCGCTTCTACCGCTACGGCCTGCTCACCAACGAGCACCTGCGCATCTACAAACCATGGCTCGACGCCGCGTTTGTCGAGGAGCTCGGGGGGCGCAAGGAGATGAGCGAGTGGCTCGCCGAGCGCGGACTGCCTCACGGCACCTCCGTCGAGAAGGCGTACTCGACCGACGCGAACCTGCTCGGCGCGACGCACGAGGCCAAGGATCTCGAGCTGCTGTCGACGTCGATGAAGATCGTCGAGCCGATCATGGGCGTCGCGCCGTGGAGCGCCGACATCGAGCCCGAAGTCGTGACGATCGCGTTCGAGGACGGCTGGCCGGTGGGCGATCCACTGCAGATCATCCTCGAGATGAACGAGATCGGCGGCCGGCACGGGCTCGGCATCTCCGACCAGATCGAGAACCGCGTCATCGAGGCGAAGAGCCGCGGCATCTACGAAGCGCCGGGGATGGCGTTGTTGCACATCGCATACGAGCGGCTGCTGAACGCGACGCACAACGAGGCGACGCTCGAGCGCTATGCCGAGGAAGGACGGCGGCTCGGCCGGCTGCTCTACGAAGGCCGCTGGTTCGACCCGCAGGCTCTGATGCTGCGCGAGGCGCTGCAGAAGTTCGTCGCGGCACCGGTCACCGGCGAGGTGACGGTCGAGCTGCGCCGCGGCGACGACTACACGATCCTCGACACGCAGGGCACGGGCGTCACGTACGACCCCGAGCGGCTTTCGATGGAGCGCAGCGCCACTGCCTTCACCGCCACGGATCGCATCGGCCAGCTCGCGGTGCAGGTGAACGACATCGCCGACACGCGGCGCGCGCTCGCGAAGATCGGCTGGCCGATCTGATGCCACTCTGGTCCGGACGCGTCGAGACGTCGCTCGATCCCGCCGTGTGGGAGTACCTCAAGTCCGAGGACGCCGAGCTCCTGCCCTACGACCTGCTGGGCACGGTGCAGCATGCACAGCGGCTGAACGCCGCCGAGCTGATCGACGCGGACGAGCTCGCGGAGATCGAGGAGCGCCTCGCCGCCATCGAGCCGTCGGATCTCGAGCCGGAGGACGAAGACGTCCACAGCGCGATCGAGCGTCTACTCGGGCCCGTCGGGCGCAAGGTGCACGCGGGTCGCTCGCGCAACGACCAGGTTGTGACCGCGCACCGCCTATACGTGCAGGACGCGTGCACGGAAGCTTCGGGCGCGCTGCGCGACTTCGTCGCCGCGCTGCTCGAGATCGCTGAGGCGAAGTCGCACACGCCGATGCCCGCGTACACACATCTGCAGCGCGCGATCCCGGTGACGCTCGGGCATCACGTTCTCGCGTGGGTCGAGATGCTGGAGC
>DASZBP010000375.1:0-1855 GCA_035943915.1 Gaiellaceae bacterium
GCTTCCGTCGCGTGCGCGCGCCTGTTCGACCGCCCGGCAGAGAAGGGCCTTTCCCAGGCCGCCCTCGAGACGCTTGCGATCGTCGCGTATCTCGGGCCGGTGTCGCGGCCGGAGATCGCGCGCATCCGCGGCGTCAACGTCGACGGCGTCGTCTCGGGCCTCGCCGAGCGCGGGCTGATCGCCGAGCACGGCCGCGAGAACGAATTCGGTGCGATCCGCTACCAGACGACGCCGCTCTTCGAGCGCGTGTTCGGCCTGGAGTCGCTCGCCGCGCTCCCACGCGTCGACGACGTCGGCGAGGACGTGGCCGAGATGCGCGAGCGGCTCGAAGCCGTCGCCGAGAAGCGCCCCGCGTAGTTTCTGCGCGGTTGAGACTGTCGACACGACCTTCGGTCGCGTCTCTTCTCAACGGCGCGACCCTCCGGACATCGCTTCGGCGGCCTGGCACGATTGTCCCCGTGGACGTCACGGACGCGACCTTCGAGCAGGACGTGATCGCCGCCTCGGACGAGGGGCCGGTGATCGTGGACTTCTGGGCGGAGTGGTGCGGCCCGTGCAAGACGCTCGGGCCGGTCATCGAAGCCGCAACGGAAGAGAAGGGCGTTGCGCTGGCGAAGATCGACGTCGACGCGAACCCGGATGTCGCGCGGCGCTTCAACATCGCGAGCATCCCGGCCGTCAAGGCGTTCCGGAACGGCCAGGTCGTGGCGGAGTTCGTCGGCGCGCGTTCGCGGCAGATGATCGACACGTGGCTGGACGAGCTGACGAAGCCGCCGGTCGCCGAAACGGTCGACGACCCGGAGCTCGCACGCGTGCTCGGCGAGGGCGACTACCAGAGCGCGTTCGACATCCTGCTCGCGCGCGTGTCGAACGGCGACCGCGAGGCGTCCCGCGAGCTGATGGTGAAGCTCTTCGGCGAGCTCGGCCACGAGCATCCGCTCACCATGCAGTACCGCCGCAAGCTCGCGACTGCGCTCTATTGAGACTCAACGCCTGGCTCGCACGCGCAGGAGTCGCGTCGCGGCGTGGGGCGGACGAGCTGATCAAGGCCGGCCGCGTCACGGTCAACGGGGAACCGGGCCAGCTGAACACGTTCGTGCAGTCGCACGACGACGTTCGCCTCGACGGCCAGGAGCTCGCGAAGCAGCAGCTCGCCTACGTGCTGCTGCACAAGCCCGCCGGCGTCGTGACGACCGCGCGCGACCCGCAGGGGCGGAAGACCGTCGTCGACCTCGTCGACCATCCGTCACGCGTCGTCCCGGTCGGTCGCCTCGACGCCGACACCACCGGCGCGCTGTTGCTGACCAACGACGGCGAGCTCGCGCACAAGCTCGCGCATCCCCGCTACGAAGTCGACAAGGTCTACGAGGTCGAGACGTGGACGCAGCCGACGGACGCCGACTTGCAGCGGCTACGCGCCGGCGTCGAGCTGGACGACGGCCCGACGCGCCCCGCCGAGGTAAGACGCATCGAGGGCGCGCGGATCGAGCTCACGCTCCACGAAGGACGTAACCGCCAAGTGAAGCGCATGCTCGAAGCGGTTGGCCACCGCGTGAAGCAGCTGCACCGGAGCCGCTACGGCCCCCTGAATGTCGAAGGGCTCGAGCCCGGCCGGTGGCGCGAGCTCGAGCCCTCCGAAGTCGATCGCCTACGAGGAAGCCAGTGATGCCGCCTGCTCGATCAGGCCGTGCGCTTGGCTGATCCACTGCTTCGCCGACTTCTCGTCGATCGGCGTGCCGTCGAACGCAGCCGCGTTGAGCGCGCTGCGGATCTTCGCGGCGAGCGCATCGCGGTCTGAGGTCAGCGACTGGATCGACGACTCGATCGACGAGTACGTCCCGTCGTCCGTCGAGCC
>DASZBP010000376.1:0-16793 GCA_035943915.1 Gaiellaceae bacterium
CAACGCCGCCGAGCGCCGAGAACACGATCGACGAGAGGGAGAACGACCCGGCGCCCCACAGCTCGGGCACGAAGCCGCCGATCGTCATCCCGAGCAGGACGGAGACACCCATGATCGAGCGCATGGCTCAATCATCGGCACGGGAAGGGAGGGCGATCAGCCCCGTTCGAGGTACGCGTCGAGCGCGTCGAGATGTCGCGCGCGCTCGTCCGGCTCGAGCCAGCTGATCGCGAACGAGTTCCGCGCGAGCTGCGCAGCCTCTTCGACATTCGGCTGGATCGCGAGCAGGTTCTCGTTGACGTAGCCCGGGAAGTACGCCGGGTCGTCGGAGTTCACGGTCGCGCGGATCCCGCTCGCAAGCAGCTCGCGCAGCTCCGCCGCCTTGAGGCTGCCGGCGACATAGCTGTTCGAGATCGGGCAGACGGTGAGACCGAGCCCGCGCTGGTTGATCTCGCGGATCAGCGACGCGTCCTCCAGCGCGTTGACACCGTGGTCGATCCGCTCGACGCGGATGTCGTCGAGGCACTGGCGGATGTGCGCGGTCGAGTTCTCCTGGTCGACGTCGCAGTGCATCGTCAGACGGAAGCCTTCCTTCCTTGCGCGCTCGAACACCTCGCGGAACTTCAGCGGCGGGTTGCCCTTCTCGTCGGAGTCCAGCCCGACGCCGACGATCGAGTCGCCGTACGGCAGCGCCTGCTCGAACGTCTCCATCGCCGAGGCAGCGCTCTCGTCGCGCAGGAAGCACATGATCAGCCGGCTCTGCACCGGCGAGTCGCGCTGCGCGCGCGTGAGACCGTCGATGACGGTCTCGAACGCGATCCCGCGCCGCGTGTGGGCCTGCGGATCGAAGAACACCTCCGCGTAGGCGACGTTCTGCGAGTGCGCCTTGTTGAAGTACGCCATCGCGAGGTCGTAGAAGTCCTGCTCCGTCTGGAGCACGCTCATCCCCTCGTAGTAGACGGCGAGGAAGCCGGGCAGGTCGGTGAACGCGTACGCGGCGCGCATCTCCTCGACCGATGCGTACGGCAGCGCGATGCCGTTGCGCGCGGCGAGCTCGAACTTCAGCTCCGGCTCGAGCGTGCCCTCGATGTGCAGGTGCAGCTCCGCCTTCGGAAGGCCCTGGATAAAGTCCGCGCCGTTAACGGCCGGAACGCGCCTGCAGGCGGCGGGCGAACGTGTCGAGCGTGACGGCGAACAGCAGCACGAGGCCGGTGACGACGTAGATCCAGCCGTTCGACACGTTGAGCGTGTTCAGGCCGTTCTGGAGCGTGCTGATCAGCACCGCGCCGAGCAGCGCTCCGCGCACCTCGCCGCGTCCGCCGAACAGCGAGACGCCGCCGATGACCGCCGCGGCGATCGCGTTCAGCAGCAGGTTCGACGGCGGGAACGTCAGGGCGACCGAGTTCACCTGCGCGGCGAAGATGATCCCGCCGATACCCGCCGTCGCGCCCGAGAGCATGAACACGAGCACGCGAATCCGCGGCACGTTGATGCCGGCTCTGCGCGCAGCCTCGGCGTTGCCGCCGACGGCATAGACGTGACGGCCGAACGTCGTCCATTTCGCGAGGAACGTGAGCAGGATGAAGAAGACCACCATGATCACGCCGGACAACGGCAGCCCTTCCTTCTCCAGGATGATCCTGCCGTGGTTCGCGACCGCGACCACTCCGAACGCCGCAATCGCGACCCCGAGCGTGCGAGCGGCGAACGCATACGGGTTCACCTGCGCGATCTCTGTCCCCCGCGCCGTGACCCTCTTGTAGAGGACGCTGAGCGGATAGAGCAGCGACATGAGCGCAGCGAAGATCCAGCCCGCCAGGTGCGAGAACAGATAGCTGTCGGTGTAGTTGATCCAGCGGTCCTGGATGATGATCGTGCCGCGCTGCTGCAGCGAGTTCAGGATCACGCCCTGCCAGATCAGGAACCCGCCGAGCGTCACGACGAACGAGGGAACGCCGACGAACGCGACGATCGAGCCCTGGATGAGCCCGATTCCCGCGCACACGGCGACCGCGATGACCATCGCGACGAGACCCGGCAGCTGGTGGCCGCTCCCCGGGAGCTGAAGCTCCGCGACGACCAGGGCGCCGATGCCGGCGACGAAGGCGATCGAAAGGTCGATCTCGCCCAGCAGCAGGACGAACACGACGCCGTACGCGAGCATCGCGGTCCCGGCGGTCTGGCCGATCAGGTCGACGAAGTTGACGGCGGTGAAGAAGTTCGTCGCCGTGAAGGCAAACAGGACGACCACGATGAGCTGCCCGACGATGATCGGCATCGGGCCGAGATTGCCGGTGCGCAGGTTGAGCCAGGCGCGATCCATGAGACCCGGGAACCCGCTGCGCAGCTCGTCCTCGGCAAGCGGGGGTGCCTTGCGGTCGGGACCGACGATGCCTGCGGTGCTCATTCGGCCACTCCTTCCGCGGAAGCGATGCCCGCGACCTTCGTCGGTACGCCTGCCGTGATTGCCTCGACGATCGCCTGCTGGGTCGTCTCACGGCGGTTGTAGACGCCGATCGACCGGCCGAGCCGCAGCACCGTGATCCGGTCGGCGGTCTCGAACACGTCGTGGAGGTTGTGCGAGATCAGGATGACTCCGAGGCCCTGCTGCCCCAGCCGGCGCACGAGCTCGAGCACCTGCTCGGTCTGCGCCACGCCGAGCGCGGCCGTCGGCTCATCGAGGATCACGAGCTTCGAGTTCCACATGACGGCGCGCGCGACGGCGACGGACTGGCGCTGACCGCCCGAGAGCGTCGCCACGGTCTGCCGCACGGATCGAATCGTCGTCACGGCGAGCGTCTTGAGCGTCTCGCTCGTGTGCTGCTCCATCGTGGCCTCGTTCAGAATCTGGAAGGTGTTCGCCTCGCGGCCGAGGTACATGTTCTGCACGACGTCGAGGTTGTCGCAGAGCGCGAGATCCTGGTACACGACTTCGATCCCGAGCTTGGCGGCGTCCTTCGGCGAGTGGATGTTGACCGGCTTGCCCTCGAACAGCACCCGACCGCTGTCGGCCGCGTGCGTTCCCGCGATGCACTTGACGAGGGTCGACTTGCCGGCGCCGTTGTCGCCGACGAGCGCCATGATCTCGCCCGGGGCGACGTCGAAATCGACGTCGGTCAGCGCCTGCACGGAGCCGAATGACTTGCTGAGGCCGCTGATCTGAAGGAGTTCGGTCATGGTCTGAAATCACGGTGGAGGCGCCCCGAGAGGCGCCTCCACCGAGTCGTGCGAGATGCTACTTGCAGTACTTCTTGTACTGGCCGATGCACACGTCGCTCTTCTTGAGGAAGTGCTCCGTGAACAGCTGCTTGTAGTTGTGCTTCGTGATCCAGACGACCGGCAGCGCGAGGGTCGGCTCCGAATGCGAGCCGTTCTTGCGCGAAGTGTTCGTCTTGGGCTTCGTGCCCTTGACCAGCGCGACTGCAGCAGCTGCTGCAGCGTTGGCCTCGTCCGGCACGTACTTGAACACCGTGCCCGACTGCCAACCGGCGAGGATGTACTGCAGGCCCTGCGGGCTTGCATCCTGGCCGCTGAGCGGGATCGGCTTCAGGTGCTTCGCCTTCAGGTCGGCAATCACCGCGCCGGCGATGTTGTCGTTGGCGGCGAGAACGCCCTGGATGTTGTTGTTCGTCCGCACGAGCATCTGGTTGAAGATGGTCGCCGCGTTGTTCGCATCCCAGTCGGGGACGAACTGCGTCGGGCCCTTCTTCAGCGCGTGGCTCTTGAAGAGCGGGTTGAACACGGCGTCGTTGCCGCTCTTGAACCAGAACGCGTTCTGGTCGGTCTGGCCGCCCCACAGCTCAGCAACGGTCGCGCTCTTGCTGTACGTGTGGTTCGCCTTCATGCCGGCGATGACGCCCTTGGCCTGCGCCGCGCCGACGGCCTTGCCGTCGAACGTGACGTAGACGGACGCGCTGCCGCCGCTGACCTGGCGGTCATAGTCGATCGCCTTGCCGCCCTTCGACGTGAAGAGCTTCTCGATCGATGCGGCGGAGCCGTTGTCGAGCGCCGTCTCGATGACGACCGTCGCGCCGGCGGCGATGCATGCCTGCGCCTGTGCCTTCTGCTTGAGCGGGTCGTTGAGGGCGTTGTTGATCGACGCCGACACGCCGGCCTTCGCAAAGGCGGCCTTCATCGCGGGCGCGTCGAACTGCACCCAGCGGACGGACGACTTGGTGTCCGGCAGCAGGACGCAGACCTGAACGCTTGCCTTGTGCGACTTCGTGCTCGCCGTCGCCGTGGCGACGAGAACACCCGCAGTGACGATGGCGAGAACGCCAAGCGTCGCAACGGCCTTTCTGGGGAACTTCCTCACTCTTGTTGCCTCCTCTGATTCCCGGATCCGGGGGGATCGAGCCGCACAATCCTACTCTCCTATGGGATTAGTTCAAGTCCCCCGCTATTTGGGCGACACCGGGAAGCTCTCGGCGCTGGACGACCCCTCGAAGCGCGACCTGGTCGTCAGGTATCGCGCGACCGTCTTGCGGGTCACGAAGTTCAGTCCGGTGTTCGTGTCGGCGGGGGCGACGAGACCGCTCGAATAGCGGTCGAGGAAGAGCTGCAGCACCGGCAGGAAGCCCTGGAGATAGGGCTGCTGGTCGATCGTGAAATCGAGGTGCCGGTCGTGGATCGCCTGCAGTGTGGCCGGCAGGAGGTCGTAGCCGCCCCCGCGCACGCCCTTGGCGTGCAGCCGGTGGGCGAGCATCACGTCCGCGACGCCCTGCGTCGAACCGGCATCCACGGCGAACAGCCCGCGCACATGCGGGTTGGCCCGATAGCTCGCCTCGATCTTCTTCCGCTCCGTAACGACGTCCACCCCGCTCGCGACGACGTGCACGCGAAGCGGCTGCCCGGAGTCGCGGATCGCGTCGAGCGCGCCGTCGACGCGCGGCTGGATGTTCTGCTGGTTCGGGGTCGCGATGAAGATGCACACCTGGCCCTCGGGCACGAGGCTCACGATGCGCGCGCCCATCTCCAGCCCTGACTGGTAGTTGTCCTGCCCGATGTACGCGAGGCGCTTGTTCGCCTTGCCGCCGTCCGCGTTGTAGGCCACGACCGGAATGCCGTGCTTCAGCGCGAGCTCGGTCGTGGCGTTGAACGCGGTCTCGTCGATGATCGAGACAGCAATCCCGTGCGCGCGCGTGTCCACGGCGTGCTTCATCGCCTTCACCATCTCGCCGACATCGCTCGACCGCGACCCCGTCCACGTCACCGAGACGTCGAGGACTTTCGCCGCGTCGTCGCTGCCGTAGCGGGCCGGGATGAAGAACGGGTTGGTCAGCGCGTGGTTGACGAAGACGAAGCGCCACCGCGGATGCGTCGCGGGGAAGCGCAGGCGCGACGTCACCGCCGCGCTCGCCGCCAGCCTCAGCGCGGACGCACGGTCGAATACCTCGCTCACGCCGGGTTCCGCCGGACGAACCAGAGCGTCGCGGCGACGACCGCGGCGGCGAGGGCGACGAAGATCCCCGCCTCGATCAGCTGGAACGTCCAGAAGCGGCCCGCGGGCTGGAACGAGATGACGCGCTTCCAGCCGAGCGTGACGAGATACGTGTTCGGGTCGATGCGCGCGTTCGACGCATGGAGCACGGCGAGGTCCTCGCGCGAGGTGCTGATCTGACGGCCTCCGGCATCGACGAGCGTGTCGCTCAGCACCCAGTCCCCGACGGCGCGACCGCTGTCGGACGCAATCACCGTGCGGTGCAGCGGCGCGAGGAAGTGCGGGCGCAGCACCTCGAGCACGGCGAGCCGCGTCGCAGCGAACACGAGTAGCGTCACGGTCATCGCGGCGACGGTGCGCCGCAGCAGCAGGCCGGCGAGGATGCCGAGCGCGAGCGCGAACAGCGCGTACGCGGGCACGACGACGCCTTCGATGTCGAACCCGCTCGGCGCCATGCGGCCCTCGAGCGTGTCGAACGGGCCGCGCCACCACATCACGATCACGCTCGCGAGCGCGCCGGCGAGCAGCGTGGCGGCCGCGAGCAGCGACGTCTTCGAGAGGAGCCAGCGACGGCGCGTGATCGACTGCGTCCACGCGAAGCGGTGCGTGCCGTGCTCGAGCTCGCGCGCGAGCAGCGGCGCACCGACGAACAGTCCCGCGAGCGCGGGCAGCACGGCAAGCCCGCGCACCGCTGCCGCCCAGCTGTCGAACTCGCCCTGGAAGTGCCGGACGATGATGTCGCAGCCCGAGCGCGCCGAAGGCGGCAGGCAGCCCGAGAGCGCGTCGCGGTGGTACGCGGCGCGGATCGGAAGGTCAGTGCCGAGCGCCGCTGCCGCGAGCGCGACGAGCAGCGCGAGGCCGCCGAGGAGCTGTGGCCGGTGCTGACGCCACGTCACCCATGCCATCGCAGCGGCACCTTCTCCGGCGGTTGCGGCGTGGGCAGGCGCTCCGGCGCCATGTAGGCCAGCAGCAGCTCCTCGAGCCCGACCTTGTCGACCGTCCACGACGGGTCGACGATCGGGCCGTCGGTGGTGACGAGCAGCGTGAGCTGACGACCGCTGTGACGCTCGCGGACGATCTCGCGCACACCGCGGATCGTCCCGAGCGGGCGGCGCGGCCCCATCAGGATCCGGTGCGAGTCGAGCAGCGCGTCGACGTTCCCCTCGAGCCGGACCGCCCCGCCGGTCAGCAGCACGATGTGGTCGCACACGCGCTCGATGTCGGCGATCACGTGCGACGCGATGACAACGGTCGCGCCGGTCTCGGCGACGCCATCCATCAGCAGCTGCAGAAACTCGCGTCCGGCCAGAGGGTCGAGGCGTGCGAACGGCTCGTCCAGCAGCACGAGGCGCGGGCGCTTGCCGAGGACGAGCGCCAGCGCGAGCCGCGCGCGGTCGCCGGACGACAGCTCACCGACACGCGTGCGCGGATCGAGCTCCGGAAGCATCGCGTCATCCCAGCGCGTGTTCGTCCGCCGCGCGAACTCGATCGTGTCGGCGACGCTGAACGACATGTACAACGGGGCGCCCTGCGCGACGAATCCGACGTCCGCGAGCACCGACGGTTCAACACGCGGGTCGCGTCCAAGGACGCTGATGCTCCCCTCGGTCGGGTCGAGCAGGCCCGTCGCGAGCGCCAGCAGTGTCGACTTGCCGGCCGCGTTCGGCCCGGCGAGCCCGACGATCGCGCCTTCGGGCAGCTCGAGGTCGCAGTCACGCAAACCCCACTCGCGGCGGAAGCGCTTGCCCAGCCCCCGCGCGACGAGCGGCGAGCTCGGTCTTTTCTCCGGCGCCGGCGAAGCCGGCGCCTCCGAGTCTTCGCCTCCGTCGAGCCTACGGCTCATGCCACGCGGCGGGCGAGCTTCTCGCGAAGCGTCGCGGAGATCAGCGCCCTGATGCTCTCGTCGTCGAGCCCCGCGGACTCCGCCTCGTCGATCCACCGCTCGAGCTCCGCGCGGAGCTGGTCGTGGTGGCGGAGGGACGCCGGCGCGAGCGTGCTGGCCACGAAGGTGCCGCGACCCTGGCGCGCCACGACGAGACCCTCCCGCTCCAGATCGCGGTAAGCCTTCGCGACGGTGTTCGGGTTGATCGCCAGGTCCGCGACGACCTCGCGCACCGTCGGCAGCTGGTCGCCGACGTCGATCGTGCCGAGGCGCAGCGCCTCCTTCACCTGCTGGACGATCTGCAGGTACGTCGCGACGCCGGAACGCGGGTCGAGGTGGAACTCGATCATCGCCGCGATCCTATAACCCGTTAGGCTCGTCATATGAACACTTCACTAGGGATTTGGGCATTCGGCGCCATGGCGACCCGCTTCAACCCCGGCGGCTACAAGCCGGACCTCGTGGGCGCGACCACCGCCGACAAGGTGCGGACGGCCGTCGAGGGCCTTGGCGACCTGATCGACGACTACGAGTTCCACTACCCGCAGGAGCTCTCGCACGACAACCTCGACGCGGTGCGCGACGCGCTCGACGGCCACGGCATCTACGCCGTCGCGACCGGCACACACTTGAACCCGCGCTTCGGTAAGGGCGGGCTCACGTCGCCCGACCCCGCGACGCGGAAGGAGGCGCTCGCAGAGGCACTCGGGGCAGCGGCGTTCGCCGGCGAACTCGGCGCGCAGATGATCCTCTGGCCCGGCGTCGAGGGCTACAACTACCCGTTCCAGACGCCGTACGCGGAGTCGTGGGCGTGGTTCATCGACGGCATCGGGCAGGTCGCGTCGAAGTGCGCGGAGAGCGGCACGACGCTCTTCCTCGAGCACAAGAACTCCGAGCCGGCGATGAAGATCTTCATGCGCAACATCGGAATGACGCTGCACGTGATCCACAAGCTTCGCGTGCAGGGGATCGACAACGTGAAGGTCAACATGGACTGGCAGCACCTGATCATGAACGGCGAGAACCTCGCCGAGTACGCGGGGATGCTCGCCGCCGAAGGGCTGCTCGGGCACCAGCATGGGAACTCCGGCTGGGGCACGTTCGACGACGACAACATGGTCGGGGCGACCGCGTTCATGGAGACGCTCGAGCTCGCCATCGAGCTGCGCCGCGCCGGCTACGGCGACAACGGCGAGCGGCTCGGCTTCGACCTGTACCCGTACACGGAGGACGCCGTGGGCGCGGTGAAGAGGTCCGTGCTGCAGTGGCGGTTCATCGACGGCGTCGCGGCGAAGATCGACGACGGCGAGCTGCGGAAGGCGCAGCAGACGAAGGACGCCGTCCGCGCGTACGAGCTCGTGTACGCAGCACTCGGCGGTGAGTGACGAGGTACTGATCGGCCTTGACGTCGGCACGTCCGGCGTCAAGGCGATCGCGCTGTCGCCGGGCGGCGAGCTGCTCGCGACCGCGGAGGAGAGCTACCCGCTCTCGACGCCGCAGCCGGGCTGGTCCGAGCAGAACCCGGAGGACTGGTGGCGTGCGGCGCAGGCGTGCCTCGCGCGGCTGCCGGAGGGGCCGGTCGGCCTGTCGGGCCAGATGCACGGGCTCGTGACACTGGACGGCGCCGGGCGCGTGCTGCGGCCGGCGATCCTCTGGAACGACCAGCGCACGTCGGCGGAATGCGTCGAGATCGAGGAGCGGGTGCCGCGGCTGCTCGAGCTCACGGGCAATCGCGCTCTGACGGGCTTCACCGCGCCCAAGCTGCTCTGGCTGCGCAACTACGAGCCGGAGACGTACGCGCGCATCGAGCACATCCTGCTGCCGAAGGACTACGTGCGCTTCCGCCTCACCGGTGAGCGCGCGATCGACGCGGCGGACGCGTCGGGGACGCTGTTGTTCGACGTCGCGGCGCGCCGATGGTCGGACGAGGTATGCGCGGCGCTCGACATACCGCTCGAGTGGCTGCCGCCGGCGTTCGAGTCGACAGAGGTCGCAGGTGCCGGCGACCAGGCTGCTGCCGCGCTCGGTGTCGGTATCGCGGCGCCGGGGCCGGTGTCGGTCGTGCTCGGCACGTCGGGCGTCGTGTTCGCGGTGCTGCCCGGCTACGCGGTCGACCAGCGGCTGCACGTCTTCTGCCACGCGGTGCCGGGGACCTGGCACGCGATGGGCGTCATGCTCAGCGCGGCGGGCTCGGCGTCGTGGCTGCGAGATCTCCTCGACGCGGACTACGCCTCGCTCGATGCAGAGGCTGCGACGTGGACACCCGGCGCGGAAGGCGTGCTCTTCGCGCCGTACCTGTCCGGCGAGCGCACGCCGCACGCCGACCCCGACGTGCGCGGCGCGTTCACCGGCCTCTCGCTGCGGCACGATCGCGGCGCGCTGTGGCGCGCGATGCTCGAAGGGGTCGCGTTCGGCCTGCGGGACTCGCTGGAACTGCTGCGCGAGTTGAGCTGCGCGCCGTCGGTCGGGCGCGTGTCGGGCGGCGGCGCGCGCAGCGAACTGTGGCTGCGCATCGTCGCTTCGGCGCTGCAGCTTCCGCTCGAGCGGATGGCATCGAACGAAGGCTCCGCGTTCGGCGCTGCGCTGCTCGCCGGCGTCCGTGCCGGCGTCTACGCGGACGCGCAGGAGGCAGTCGACCGCTGCGTCCGCGTCCGCGACGTCGTCGAGCCCGAGTGGGACTACGAGGACGCGTACGCGCGCTTCCGCGAGCTCTACCCGCGGCTGACCTAGCCCCGCGGAACCCGCAACGCGGCTCGCCCGTTGGAGCTTCGTGGTCCGCTTCCGCCCCGGCGCCCGACTCGATCCGTCGCAGGTCACCGACCTGCGCGGGAGCGGCGGCTTTCCCGGTGGGGGGCTCGCCGTCGGCGGTGGCGGGCTCGGCGTGGTCGGGATCATCATCTACCTCGCCTTCGCGCTGCTCGGCGGCGGCGGCAGCCTCGGCACGCTCGGGCCGCTCGACGGCACCTCCGTGTCGCAGGGCACCCCGGGCCAGGTGCTCGGACAGGAGTGCCAGACCGGCGCCGACGCGAACACGAGAGAGGACTGCCGCATCGTCGGCGACGTCAACAGCATCCAGAAGTTCTGGCGCACCGAGATCAGTGGCTACGTGCCGGCGACGACCGTCTTCTTCACCGGCTCCACCTCCACGGGCTGCGGCCAGGCCGACACGGCGGTCGGCCCGTTCTACTGCCCCGCCGACAAGCACGTGTACATCGACCTCGGCTTCTTCGACGAGCTGCGCACGCAATTCGGTGCGAAGGGCGGCCCGTTCGCAGAGGCATACGTGCTCGCACACGAGTACGGCCACCACATCCAGGATCTGAAGGGACGCTTGTCCGGCGGCACGTCACAGCAGGGCGCGACGGGGACGTCGGTGCGCACCGAGCTGCAGGCCGACTGCTACGCCGGCGTGTGGGCGAACCACGCCGAGCAGACGGGCTACCTGATCGGGCTGACGCAGGCGGACATCGCGGACGCTCTCGACGCTGCCGCCGCCGTCGGCGACGACCGCATCCAGGCGGAGACCCAGGGCCAGGTGAACCCGGAGACATGGACGCACGGCTCGTCCGCCGAACGGAAGAAGTGGTTCACGCGCGGCTGGAAGACCGGCAAGCCCCCCGCGTGCGACACCAGCGGCTCGCTCTAAGCGCGCAGATCCACGCCGACCGAGTACAGCCTCCGCGTCGAGATGCCGAGCAGCGGATCCTCGCCGGCCTTCCTCGCCCGCACGAACACGACGAGCAAGTGCTGGCGCGGCGAGGCAGGGAAGCCTGCAAGCCGCTGCATCCGCACCTCGACCCAGCCGTCGCTGTCGGTCAACTGCTCCGGGGCCGCCGAGAATTGGAAGTACGGCACGACGGCGACCTGAACGAGAGCGCCGCGCACCGAGCCGCCGCACGTCGACGAGACATGAAAACGGAGCACGAGGGTCTTCGTCTCTTTGACGACGATCGAAGGCGCCTGGATGCCGTCGAGGATCAGCCGCTGCGGCGGGCCGATCGCGGCGACGTCGTCCGGGCTCGACGTCGGCGGGCACGACGCGGGCTGCTGCGATGCCTGAACGACCGCGCTCGGCGCCGACGCCTTCCAGATCCGTCCCGCCAGGTTCGCGGCGCCGACGCTGAAGCGGAGGCGATGGCCGATGTCCGCGGAACTCACCCGGTAATTCGAATGCCCGCCGCTGCCGCCAATGTTCGAGCAGCGTCCGCCGTCCGTGTCACAGCGCCGCCACCACGTGTTGAAGTCGGTCGGATGCCCTGACCAGCTGCCGAGATGGCCGCTGAGAACGGCGCCCGGCACTGCGGATCCCGTGATCCACGGTGCCGTCTGACTCTTCGGCCTTGCCTTCGCGGCGTTCGCCCCGCGCCCGATTCCGCCCGATAGACCGAGTAGTGCTGCTCCGCCGATGACGATGGCGACACAGGTCTGCGTGCGCGAGCGGTTCATGGGCCCTCCAGTCGAGATTGACCGAGAGCTATTCCCGCAATCTGTTACCGGCTCGTTCGGAGAGCGTTCGCGATTCCCGCGCGCGAGCAGCGTTGCTCTAGGAGGGTGCGCCCGGGAGCATGCGCTCGCGCATCGCGCCCATCGCGTACCCGCCGTCGAGCATCGCGCCCGCGCGCGCCATGAGCGAATCCCACTCCGGGACGTCCCACCCGAACGAGTCGGCCAGGCGCACGATCATGTTGAACATCGCCGAAACCTGCGCGGCGTCGAGCAGCGCCTGCTTCGACACGCCGGCCGCGTAGACGGCCTCCGCATCCTCGTGGGTCAGCTCGTCGGGACGCAGTGTCTGCTTCTCGATGAAGCCGAGCGCGGCGCGCAGCTGCGGCGACACGGGCGCCGTGCGCCAGTCCGCTTTCACCGCGTTCCAGACATCCTCACCGAGCGCGTACGACGCAACTGCGCCGTGGGAGCCCATTCAGAACAAGCACTGGTTGAGCATCGACGCGAAGCCCGCGAACAGCTCGCGCTCGCCCGCGCTCCAGTCCGACGGCCCGCGCATCACGACGTGCAGCTCGTCGGAGAACGGCCCGCCGAACAGCTCGGGCCGGTAGAGCAGCGTCTTGATGACGCCGAGCGCGTGCTCGGGCGCGTGCGGGCCGTTGAGAACGTCGAGCCTGATCACAGCACGCCTTCGGCGGCATCGAAGCGGCGCAGGCCTTCGGCGATCGCGGCCGCAACGGTCTGCTCGAAGATCTCGTCCTCGGAGATGCCTGCGGCCTTGAGTGCAGCGACGTCGTCGTCGGTCACGCGGTGCGCGTGCAGGTGAACCTTCTCGAGGTACGCCGACATCGCCGCAGGCGCCGGCACGGTGCTGCGCACGACCTCGCGGAGCTCGTTCAGCTCGGCTCGGCGGGTTCCGGCGTTCGCTCCCACGGCCTAAACGTAACCAAGAGCTTGTCGATCCGCTGGCCGTCGACCAGATCGACGCGGAACAGCAGGCCGTCGTGATTCACCTCGTCGCCGAGTTCTGCGCCCCGGCCGAGCTGCCCGAAGACGAAGCCCGCGATCGTGTGGTAATCCTCGACCGGCAGGTCGACGTGGAACCGCTCGTTGAAATCGTCGATCGGGAACGTGCCGTCCACGCGGATCGTCGACTCGTCGATGCGCTCGTACGTCTCGTCGGGCAGGTCGAACTCGTCCTCGATCTCGCCGACGATCTCCTCGAGCAGATCTTCGAGCGTGACGATCCCCTCGACCGACCCGTACTCGTCGATCACGACGGCGAGGTGCTGGTTCGTGCGGCGGAACTCGGTCAGGAGCGCGGCAAGGTCCTTGGTCTCCGGAACCATGTACGCGGGACGAACGAGCTCCTCGACGTCGACTGCCGGCAGGCCGTGCTTCACCATCGCCTCGATCAGGTCGCGTACGTGCAGGATCCCGACCACGTCGTCGAGCGACTCGCGGTACACCGGGTAGCGCGTGTACGGCGACTCGAGCACCGCCTGCAGCGCTTCCTCGGTGGGCAAGTCGATCGAGATCGCGACGACGTCCGGCCTCGGCACCATCACGTCCGAGACTTCCTTGTCGGCGAAGTCGAAGACCTTGTAGACCATCTCCTGCTCTTCGTGCTCGATCTCACCCTGCTCCGCCGCGCTCGACAGGATCATCCGCAGCTCCGCCTCCGAGTGCACCTCGCGCTCGGCGCCCGGCGGGTCGAGACCCATTGCACGCAGCAGCACCGCTGACGAGGACTGCAGCACCCAGATCAGCGGCCGAAACGCGACGAAGAACGCGCGGACCGGCGCCGAGACCCAGAGCGCTGTCCGCTCCGGGTGGCCGAGCGCGATGCCCTTCGGCACGAGCTCACCGATCACGACGTGCAGGTACGTGACGATGAGCAGCGCGATGATCACGGCGAGGAAGCCGGCCATATACGCGTCGAGCTTGCGCCCGAGCACCTGCTCGCCGAGCGCACCGATTGCCAGCGAGGAGATCGTCACGCCGAGCTGCATCGCCGAGATGAACCGCGGCGGGTCGCCGGTGATGCGCAGCACCTGCCGCGCGCGCCGGTTGCCCTCGTGCTCGAGCTCCATGATCCGCGTGCGCCGCGACGTCACGAGGCCGTACTCGGCTGCCACGAAGAACGCGTTCAGCACGATGAGGCCTGCGAGGGCCAGCATCTCGAGTGCGAAGGTCATTGGCGCCCGTCAGGCGCCTGCGTACTGGGCGGGTCGTCGTCCACGCGGATCAGTGCGGCGAGTATAACGACCGGGCCGACGACACGAACATATGTTCTATTATGCCGGGATGGCGGTGGAGTACCGCGAGGAGCCCTGCAAGGTCGCGCTGAACCGCGTGCGCGGCATGCCGTTCGGCTGGTCGCTTAACCCATACATGGGCTGTGTCCACCGCTGCACCTTCTGCTACGTCCGCGCCTTCGAGAAACGCGCCGACCGGCCATCCGACGACCGCTACGGCACGTCAATCCGCGTGAAGGTCAACGTCGCGGAGGTGCTGCGCGCCGAGCTGGCGCGGAAGTCGTGGGTCGGCGAGGGCGTCGCAATCGGCGCGGCGACCGACCCGTACCAGCCCGTCGAAGGGCGATACAAGCTCACGCGTGCCTGCATCGAGGTGCTCGCGGCGGCCGGCAACGCGTTCCACATCATCACGCGCGGCCCGATGATCGTCCGCGATGTGGACGTGCTCGCCGAAGCATCGCGGCGCGCCGACGTGTCGGTGACGTTCTCGATCCCGACGATTGACGACGAGATCTGGCGCACGACCGAGCCCGGCACTGCTCCGCCGCGGCAGCGCCTACGCGCCCTCCGCACGCTGGTCGACGCGGGCGTTCGCGTGTCCGTCGGAATGGCGCCCCTCCTCCCCGGCCTCTCCGACGCGCCGAACAAGCTCGAGGAGGTCGTGAAGGCGGCACGCGAAGCCGGCGCGTGCGGCGTCTGGGCGAATGTGCTCTACCTCAAGCCCGGCACCCGCGAGCACTTCCTCGACTGCCTGAGCCGCGACTGGCCCGAGCTGCTGCCGGAATACGAGCGCCTCTACCGAGGCCGCGCATACGTGACGAGCGACATCGCCGGGGAAGCGCGAGGTGCCGTTCGGGCACTCGCGAAGGAGCATGGCATCCGCGACCGCCGCGCGACTCCACTCCGCCCACCGAAGCCGCACGAGCAATTGTCCCTGCTTAGAGAAGCGTAGACTCGCGAGTCAATGCCCGACGAGATCACGACGCTGATCGTCGACGACCACGAGGTCGTGCGTGAAGGGCTTCGGCTCTCGCTGTCGCGCGCGCCGCACATCCGCGTCGTCGGCGAAGCAGCCGACGGCCAGTCCGCGGTCGAGCTCGCCGAGCGCCGCAAGCCGAACGTCGTGATCATGGACGTCCGCATGCCGGGCATGGACGGCCTCGAGGCGACGAAGCTGCTCTCGGAGCGCGTGCCCGAGTCGAAGGTGCTGATCTTCACCGCGTACTCGGAGCGGTCGCTGCTCGGTCGCGGTCTCGAGTCCGGCGCGAAGGGCTACATCCTCAAGGAGGCGCCGCACCAGACGCTCGTGCGCGCGATCGAGAAGGTCGCAGGCGGCGAGGGCTACGTCGACCCGGCGCTGATGCCCGCGTTCCTCACCGGCAAGGACTCGAGCGACATGCTCACCGGGCGCGAGCGCGAGATCCTGCAGCTCCTCGCCGACGGCATGTCAAACGCCGACGCCGCGAAGCAGCTCTTCATTTCGCAGGAGACCGTGAAGAGCCACGTGCGCCACATCCTGACCAAGCTCGAGGCGGACACACGCACGCATGCCGTCGCGATCGCGCTCCGCGAAGCGATCATCGACTGAGTGGACGACTCACTCGAACGGCTCGTGGCGGCGGAGCAGGACGAGCGGCGCCGCCTCGCACTGTTCCTGCACGACGGCCCCGTCCAGAACCTGAGCGGTATCGCGCTGATGATCGACGCCGCGCTGCACTCGATGGAGAACGGGAACATCGAGGACGCGCGCTCCGTGCTGAGCTCCGCGCTCGACCGGCAGCGCGCGACGATCCGCGACCTGCGGAACCTCTCGTTCGGCCTCGAGCCGGTCGTGCTCCGCGACCGGGGCTTCGGGCCGGCGATCCACGAGCTCGCACTGCAGCTCGGCACGTCGTACAAGTTCCGCGTCGACCTCGACATCGAGGCGGCCGAGGGCATCGGCCAGTCCGCGCAGATCGCGCTGTACACGATCATGCGCGAGCTGCTCGACCAGAGCGTGCGCCGCGGGCCGCCCTCCCGGGTGCGCATCGAGATCACGCGCCAACCCGACGGCGGGGTCGAAGCGAGCGTCGCCGACGACGCCGAGCCCGAGCGCCGCCGACGCTCGATGGAGGCGATCGAGGAACGCGTCAAGCAGCTCCACGGCGCCATCCGCTTCGAGGCGAGCCCTGGCAAGGGCACGCGCGTCGTGGTCACCCTGCCTCCCTACGCGACCCGTCGTTAGAATCCGCCGCCGTGAGCGGCTATCTCCTCTTCGTCTGGTCACCGGCGGGTTACACACTGCGCGAGCAGGACGGCGACATGCCCGAGATCGGGCACGTCTTCGAGGATGACGGCCGCAAGCTGGTCGTGAACAAGATCGGCGTCTCGCCCCTCCCGGGCGACGACCGCCGGTGTGTGTTCTCGGTCGGCGCTGCGTAGCTGCGCGGTCGAAACTGTCGACACGACCTTCGGTCGCGTCTCTTCTCGACGGCGCCACCTGCGGTGACACGCTTGCGGGCGCTCGCCGACAAAATCGGCGACCGCGTCGCCTCTACGTCGAGGCCACAGCGTTTTCCGCGGCGATCAGACCGAAGACGAGCGCCTGCGCGAGGCCGCTCGCGTACCCACCCGTCGCGACGCCGCCCGCGTCGACGCCCGCCGCCCAGATGCCGTCCGCGACACGCGCGTGCTCGTCCGGCTGCAAGCCGCCGATCGTGTGCGTGATCGACGCCACGACGCGCACCGCCTCCACCGCGCCCGCCGGCGGGTCGAACGGCAGGTCGCG
>DASZBP010000377.1:0-3232 GCA_035943915.1 Gaiellaceae bacterium
GACGCAGACCGGAATCGTCGACCGTTTCTCGCAGGGCGACCTTCACGGCGGAGTCTGGGACACCGTGAATGTGAAGCGCTCGTTCAGCGTCGTCATGCGGTACGTCACGCAGGCCTTCTACAGCCACCCGTGGGCGTGGAACGAGATCGGCTTCGGCGGCCCGGCGTACCCGCGCGGCTACGGCGCCTTCGGCAGCCCCGACCTCGGCGAGCGCGAGTCGTGGGAGGCGAAAGAGAGCGCGAACGTGGACCCGGTGCGCGAGTGACGCTCACCAGGCTTCGCAAGGGCTCGTTCGCGATGCCCGAGGACAACGACTCGCCGTTCTTGCTCGACCAGCACAAGCGGGGCCTGCAGAACCTCGACAAGATGGCGCACTTCCGCGACGAGGATGTCGTCGACATGGTGATCGTCGGCGCCGGTGCCGGCGGCGGCGTGCTCGCGCAGCGGCTCGCGCGCGCCGGCTGGAAGATCGTGGTGCTCGAGCGGGGGCCGTTCTGGGACCCCGACCGCGATTGGGTCAGCGACGAGAAAGGCTCTGGCGGTCTGTACTGGACCGAGAACCGCGTCGTCTCCGGCAACGACCCGATCGACATGGGCAAGAACAACTCCGGTGTCGGCGTCGGCGGGTCGATGACCCACTACGCGGGCTACGCGCCGCGCTTTCATCCGTCCGACTTCGAGACGAAGACGCGCGATGGTGTCGGCGCCGACTGGCCGATCACGTACTGGGACCTGAAGGCGTCGTTCGAGCGCATCGAGCGTGAGCTGCCGGTCGCCGGCGAGTACTGGCCCTGGGGCGACCCACACGGCTACCCGCACGGACCGCATCCGGTGTCCGGGGCGGCACTCGAGGCGTGGCGCGGCGCGCGCAACTACGGCATCACGATGAAGATGGGCCCCGTAGGGATCACCAACGGCAGCTTCGGCAATCGCCCGCACTGCATCTACCGCGGCTTTTGCCTCGAAGGGTGCAAGGTCAACGCGAAGGGCTCACCGCTGATCACGCACCTCCCGGATGCGATCGAGCGCGGCTGCTGCGAGATCCGGGCCGACTCGATGGTCACACGCGTCGAGATCGACGACGCGTCTGGCGCAGCGACCGGCGTCGTGTACGTGAAGGACGGACGCGAGCGGTTCCAGCGCGCGTCGGCGGTCGCGATCTGCGGCTACGCGATCGAGTCGCCGCGCCTGCTGCTCCATTCCACGTCCAGGCGCCACCCGAACGGGCTCGGCAACAACGCCGACCAGGTCGGCCGCTACGTGATGGTGCAGGGCGCGTCGCAGACAGCCGCGCGCTTTCCAAATCTGCTGCGCATGTACAAGGCCCCGCCGCCGGAGATCTCGTCGGAGCAGTTCTACGAGACGGACGAGCGTCGCGGCTTCGCGCGTGGGTTCTCGATCCAGACGATCTCGCCGCTGCCGATCGGCTGGGCCGACCACGTGCTCGCCGAGGGCCACTGGGGGAAGTCGATGCGCGAGTACATGCGCGACTACAACCACTGGACGGTGCTCGGGCTGCTCGGCGAGCTCCTCCCCCAGCCCGAGAACCGGGTCACGCTCGCCGACGAGAAGGATTCGAACGGGATGCCCGTCGCGCACTTCAACTACAGCCTGTGCGAGAACGACAAGGCGCTGATGAAGCACGGGAAACAGATCCTCGCCGAGATCTGGGACGGCGCCGGCGCGGAGGACACGCTCACGATCGACCGCTACGCGCACCTCGTCGGCGGCTGCCGGATGGGCACGTCACCCGACAACTCGGTCATCGACGCCAAGCACCGCATCTGGGACACGCCGAACGTCTTTGTCGTCGACGGCTCCGTCATGCCGACGCAGGGCGCCGCCAATCCGGCTCTCACGATCATGGCGCTCGCCGACCGCTTCGCCGGACTGATGAAGTAGATGCCGACGACGATCTCCAACCCGCGCGACCTCCTGGTGCAGATGCTGGGCGAGCTGCTCTACGTCGAGCGCCGCCTCGCCGGGGGTGTATTGCGCAACCTGATCGACGCAGTGACCGACGAGCAGCTTGCCGCCGAGCTTCGCTCCCATCTCGCACAGACGAAGGAGCACGTGGAGCGGTGCGAGACGGCGTTCCGCGCGATCGAGGTCGCGCCGTCCGCCAACCACTCGCGCGCATTCGAGTCGGCGGTCGCCGAGCACGACGAGCTCGCATCGTCGATCAAGGCACCAAGACTCGCCGACGTCTTCCACGCGCAAGCTGCGCTCCGCACGGAGCACATGGAAATCGCGCTGTACACCGCCGTCCTCGCGTTCGGCGAGGCGAACGGCTTCGGAGACGCGCTGGCGCTGCTGCGGGAGTCGCTCGCCGACGAGCACGAGGCACGCGAGGTGCTCGACCGCGATCTCGGCCGGCTCAGCGAACCCGGCTGAGCTACGCGTGCGTGAGGTCGTGCAGAAGCGGCTGCATGTCGAGCGGCTCGAAGCCGAGGCGGGCGGCGATCTCCTCGCTCGACGGCTTCGTGCCCTCGCGGAAGAGGTCACGCAGCATGTCGCCGGTCTGCGAGTTCCGCCACCAGTCGCTGCCGATCTCGCGCCGCAGGTACTGCTTGAGCTGCGCCGAGCGCACCCAGGCGCGGAGGTAGTCGGCGGAGTAGAAGCCGGAGTCCATGTCCGACAGGAACGCGTCACGGCGGTAGGCGATGCCCGTCGCTGCCGTGAGGTTCTCCGAGTATCCCTCGGGTGACCCGCCGTCTTCGCCGAAGCGCGTCCAGAAGTCGAGCTCGAACCGAAGCTTCGCCTCGTAGCGCCGGAACAGCAGCGACTCGAGGAACACCGTCGCCTGCGCGTTCTCCGCCGCCTCCGTGTCCGAGAGGCCGAAGTGCCGCTGGTGCCACTCGGGCTCCGTGCTGATCGCCTCGACGATGTACGAGTAGATCTCCGTCAGCGCGTGGTCGCGCGCGATACGCCGGAACACGTACGGCAACCCGGGATCGACGCCGCCGTAATGCAGCGCATGGCCGGCCTCGTGCAGGAACGCCTGGTAATCGTGCAGCCCGCCCTGCGCACGCGTGATCAGATGCACGACCTGCGGCGGGTCGCTCGCGATGACGCATGCGCGCGGGCTCTTCTGCGGCCGGTCGTCGAGATCGAGCTTGATGTTCGTCTGCGCCTCGAGGTCGAAGCCGAGCTCGTTGAGCGTGACGAGGCAGATCTCCGTCGCGCGATCCTTCGTGTATGTCCCCTCGAGCGGCGAGAGCCGGCGCATGTA
>DASZBP010000378.1:0-15380 GCA_035943915.1 Gaiellaceae bacterium
CCGCACGTTCGAGATCGTCGGCGGCTATCGCGTGCGCGAGCGATTCGACTTCCCGCGCGAGGGCTTTGCCCGCATCTCGAGCCGGCTCGCCGAGCGCGTCGCCTAGCGCAGAGCGCGCAAAGTCGGCCGGCGGCTGCCGTACCGGAGCGCACGGCGCGGCTCGGTCTCCGGCGTGGCGGGCACGAACGCCGAGATCCACCCGACGTACCCGCAGCGCGGACAGCCAGGGTTCCGCCGGATCGTGCTGCCGCCGCACGGCTTCAAGTACGACACCCCGCAATCGAGGCAGCGAACGCGCTCCACGGAGATGAGGCCGGCGTGATCGGTGACCACCATGCCACTAGAGACTCCGGGAAGAGCGGTTTCTTGCAGGTTTCTATCGAGGCGGTGTCGCGGCGCGCGTCTCCTCGACGTCGCGCGCGATCTGCTCCGAGAGCTCCTCGTCGGTCAGGAACGCCCGCGAGTCGCGGAGGCGCTGCCAGACCTGGACGACGAGACGCTCACCGTAGAGGTCGCCCTGCCAGTCGATCAGGTATGCCTCGACCCGGCGCTCGTGACTGCCGAAATGCGGATTCGGGCCGATCGAGACCGCAGCCCGCCTGCTGCCGGCCGCGCCGGCGTAGATCCCGTCGGCCGGCACGATCAGGTTCGGGACGGTCGAGATGTTCGCGGTCGGGAAGCCGAGACCCGTGCCGCGACTGTCGCCGACCACGACCTCGCCCTCCACCTCGACCGGCCGCCCGAGCAGCTGCGCTGCGTGCTCGACGTCTCCCGCCCGAAGCAGGTCGCGGATCCGGGTCGAGGAGATGCCCTCGACGAGCGGCACCGGTCGGGCCTCGATGCCGAGCCGCTCGAGCAGCGCGAGGTCGCCTTCGCGCCCACGGCCGAAGCGGAAGCCCGCGCCGGCGACGACGACCTGCGTGCCGATCGCGAGCAGGTAGTCGCGCGCGAACGACTCGGCCTCGAGCGACGCGATCTCCGCCGTGAACGGCACGACGAGCACATCTTCCACGCCGCACTCCGCGAGCAGCTCGAGTCGCCGCTGCAGGCTCGCGAGCAGCTCGACCGGCTTGCCGAAGACGAGGCGCGGATGCGGGTCGAACGTGACCACCGTTGGCCACAGGCCCGAGTCGACGGCCGCGCGCACAACCGCACGGTGACCGAGATGCACGCCGTCGAACGTCCCGATCGCAACCGCGCGTGGGACCGCATCGAGGCGCGCTGCATCGTGCACCACGTTCATGCGGCGGCCTCCGGCCCGTCGTCCGCGAGCGCGAGCACGCCTGCCAGGACCGACCCCGGCACCCTTTCGACCGCGCCCGCCGGCAGCCGGTCGAGCACGCCGCGGATCGGCAGCAGCTCGGGCGCGTCCATCGGCGTCGCCTCGTCGACGCGATACGGACCGACCGCAGTCCGCCGCAGGGTGCGGCAGTGGCCGCCGAGGGCGGTGGCGATCGACCGCACGTAGGTCCCGGACTCCACGTGCAGCGACAGCGTCGCCGTCTGGCCGTTGTAGGAGATGACGTCGAGCGCGTAGACCTGCGAGCGCCGCAGCGGCATGTCCACGTGGATGCCGCGCCGGGCGAGCCGGTAGGCGCGCTCGCCGCCGATCTTCACCGCCGAGGCGGCGGGGATCGGCAGCTCGATCTCGCCGCGGAGGCGCTCGAGCGAACGCTCCAGGTCTTCCGCCGTCGGTGCGTCGTGCGCCTCGAGCTGCTCGCCTTCGGGATCGCCGGTCGACGTCGTCGACGTCAGATCGACGTCGGTGACGTACTGCTTGTCCAGCCCCACGAAGCATGGAGCGAGCCTAGTTGCCGCTCCCGACAACAAAAGCAACAATCCTGTCGCAAAAGGATCAAGAGTTCCCGCATGCCCGGTGCGCGCGCCCGTCGTCCTGCGCAGCGCGCCGACGACGGCGAAGGACGACGGGCCTGGCGGCTTGTCGACCAGCGCCGCGCCCACGGGCTTAAGCGCTCTTGGTGGCATCGGCGAACCCGCGCCGGATGAACTCGACGATCTCGTCGATCGGCAGCTCGGACGAGAATCCCGCCGCCTGCGTGTGGCCACCGCCCCCCGAGCCGCGCGCGATCGCCGAGACGTCGATCGCGTCGTCGCTCGATCGCAGCGAGACCCGGCGCGTCGGGCCGTCGTCACGCGGCGGCTCGCGAATGAGCGCGACCATCTCCGATCGTTCGACCGCGCGCAGGTAGTCGATGATCCCCTCCGAGTACGGCTCCTCTGCGCCGACAGCCTCGAAGTCGTCCTTGAGCAGATACGAGATGACGAGCCGGCCGCCTTCGTAGACCTGCGCCCGGTCGAGCGCGCGCGCGAGCAGCTTGAGCTTCGCAAACTGCACCGACTCGTAGACGTACCGGAAGACGTCGTGCACGTCCGCGCCTGCGTCGACGAGCTCCGCCGCGAGGCGCAGCGACTTCGACGTCGTGTTCGAGTATTGGAAGCGCCCGGTGTCGGTAACGAGGCCGACGTATAGCGGCTCCGCGATCTCCGGCGTGAGCTCGACGCCGAGCCCCCCCAGGACGTCACGGATGATCTCGGCGGTCGACGACGCGTCGGCGACGATCAAGTTCACCGCGCCGAAGCGGGTGTTGTCGTGATGGTGGTCGATGTCGACGACTTGCTTCGCGCGACTCAGGGCGTCGGGCTCGGGGCCGATGCGGCGCTCTGATGCGCAGTCGACTGCGACGAGGACGCGCTCCTCGGTGTCGTCAGGCAGCGTGCGCGTGAGGTCGGAGAGCTCGAGGAAGCGATACTCGCCCGGCAGCGGGCCGTCACCCGACAGGTACATGACGACGTCCTTGCCGAGGCCGCGCAGCGCGCGCGTGAGACCGAGCATCGACCCGAGGGCATCGCCGTCGGGATTCTCATGCGTGACGACGATCAGCCGGTCGGCACGCACCAGCGCGTCCACGACCGCGTCGAGATCACTCATCGTCCCCATCAGCACGCTCCTCGTCAGGAAGGCTCCGTGTGACCTCGTCGATCAGCGCAGTCATCCGCACGCCGCGCTCGACGGAGTCATCGTATTCGAAGGTCAGCGTCGGGGTCCGCCGCAGGTTCAGCTGATCGTTGATGCGCGCTTGGAGGACGCCGTGCGCCGACTGCAGGCCGACGAGCGTTCGCGCTCGCTTCTTCTCATTGCCGAGCACCGAAACGAAGACGATCGCCTCCTTCAGGTCGGGCGTCACGCGCACACCGGTCACCGTGACCAGCCCGATCCGGGGGTCCTTCAGCTCGCGCACCGTGTCGGCGACGACGGCGCGGACGGACTCGTTGACTCGACGCATGCGCTCGGACACGGCGTGGACGTTAGTCAGTCGTCGTCCGGGGAGACGAGGATGCGGTCGGAGCGGGCGACGACCCAATCGCCGTAGGCGAGCCAGCGCTCGGCACCCGCGGCGAGGTCGTCGGCGCCCGCTGCATCACGCGCGACACACGCGACGGTCAGCGTGGCGCGCTGCCACAGGTCGTGGTGGTCGACCTCGGCGACCGCGGCGCCGAAGCGGTTGCGCAGCTGATCGCGTGCCGACCGCAGGTGATGGCGCTTCGCCTTGAGCGACCCGGCTTCCGGGAAGTGCAGCTCGACGGTGAGAATCGCGACGAAGCCGGAGCTCACTCGGCGTCCGCGGCGGGGGCCGCGGCAGCCGGCGTGTCGAGCGACGTCCGCTCGATCTCGCGCGTCTCAAAGACCTCGAAGACGTCGCCTTCGCGCAGGTCGTTGAAGCCCTCGAGCAGGATGCCGCACTCGAAGCCCTCCGTCACCTCGCGGACGTCGTCCTTGAAGCGGCGGAGCGCAGCCACCGTGGTCTCGTGGATGCGCGTGCCGTCGCGGAAGAGACGGACGTTCGCGTTGCGGCGGACGATGCCGCTCGTGACCATGCAGCCCGCGATCGTGCCGAGCCGTGAGACCTTGAACAGCGCGCGCACCTCGACCTCGCCGAGGATCGCCTCGGTCTCGACCGGCGTGAGCATGCCGACGAGTGCCTGCTCGATCTCCGCGGTCAACTGGTAGATCACGCGGTAGAGGCGGATGTCAATGCCCTGGCGCTCCGCGGACTGGCGCACTTCCGCCGAGGGGCGGACGTTGAAGCCGATGACGAGCGCGTCGGACGCGGCAGCAAGGTTGATGTCGTTCTCCGTGATGCCGCCGACGCCGGTGTGGATGACGTTGACGCGCACCTCGGGGTGCTGGATCTTCGCGAGCTCCGAGACGATCGCCTCGACCGATCCCTGCACGTCGCCCTTGATGACGACGTTGAGATCCTTGATGCCGCCGGACTGGATCGCCTCGAACAGCGTCTCCAGCGACACGCCGCGACGCGCCGACTGCTTCGCGAGCGCTTCGCGGCGCAGGCGCTCGCCACGCTGGTGCGCGAGATCGCGCGCGCGGCGCTCGTTCTCGACGACGCGCGCCAGCTCGCCCGCAGGCGGCGGCTTGTCGAAGCCGAGGATCTCGACCGGCTCACCCGGGCTGGCTTCCTCGATCCGCTCGCCGCGATAGTCGTACAGGGCGCGGACGCGACCCCAGGCGTCGCCGGCGACGATCGCGTCGCCGACCTTGAGCGTGCCGCGATGCACGAGCATCGTCGCGACGGTGCCGCGGCCGACGTCGAGACGGGACTCGATGATCGGGCCCGACGCCTCGGCGGTCGGATTCGCGCGCATGTCGAGCTCCGCGTCGGCGACGAGGAGGATGCGCTCGAGCAGGTCGTCGAGCCCTTCGCCCTTCTTCGCCGAGACGCGCGCGATCTGCACGTCGCCCCCCCACTCCTCCGGCTGCAGCCCTTCCTGGGCGAGCTCGGCGAGGACGCGGTCGGGGTTCGAGTCGGGAAGATCGATCTTGTTGACGGCCACGACGATCGGCACCTCTGCGGCGCGCGCATGCGAGATCGACTCGCGCGTCTGCGGCATCACGCCGTCGTCTGCAGCGACGACGAGGACTGCGATGTCGGTGACTTTCGCGCCGCGGGCACGCATGGCGGTGAACGCCTCGTGGCCCGGCGTGTCGAGGAACGTGAGCTTCCGGCCGTGCACGTCGGTCTGGTACGCGCCGATGTGCTGCGTGATGCCGCCCGCCTCGGTGTCGACGACCGCGGTCTTGCGGATTGCGTCGAGCAGCGTCGTCTTGCCGTGGTCGACGTGGCCCATGATCGTGATGACCGGCGGACGCGCCGTGAGCGACTCCTCGGAGTCCTCGAACTTCTCAGGCTCGACGTCGTCGTCGTCCGCGTGCTTGATCGTCACTTCGCGATCGAGCTCGGCCGCCAGCAGCAGCACCTCTTCGTCGGAGAGCGACTGCGTCGCCGTCTTCATCGTGCCGAGGTTCATCATCAGCTTGATCAGCTGCGGGAGGCTGACGCCGAGCGCCTGCGAGAAGTTCTGGAGCGTGACGCCGGACTCGACGGTCGCCGGCCCGGTCGGCTGGACGATCTCGCGCGGCTGCCGCGGCTGCCTGTCTGCAGGGCGGTCGCCGGGGCGCTGGCGCTGTCCCTGCCCGGGACGGCCGCCGCCGCCTTCGATGACGACGCGACGCCGGCCCTTGGGGCCACCCCCGCGGGGCCGGATCGGTCTATTTGGCTTTCCGTTTGGCATCTAGTTGGGTCAAGTGTAGAGACGGGCGAGCTCGGAGCCGACACGCACGGTCTGCCGCAGCGTGCGCGCGAACGCCCGCCGCGACGCTGCACGCTCGAAGCAGAGCAGCCGCCGGCACGTGTACGCGCCGCGGCCGGGCCCCGGCCCCGCGACGAGCTGGCCCGCTTCCGCGTGGAAGCGCTGCAGCTCGCCTTGCGGAGCCTTACGCCCGCAGCCGGCGCATGTCCGCACCGCGTTACTCGTCGGCGGGCGCCCCTTCGAACTCCGCCGCGTCCTCGGTGACAGGCTCCGGCGCCGCGGTGTCGGAGAGCTCTTCGAGCTCGGGCTCCGACTCCTGGACGATCGGGTTCGCGTCGTCGTGCTCCACGAGCGCGAGCGCCTGGTGCGCCGGGACGCCGCAGTACTTCGAGCCGGGCAGCGACGCGTTCGGGCACCGCTTGCCGTTCGAGAGCACCGCTGCGCAGCGGCCTGAGATGTCGTTCTCGTCGCCGGGCTCGCCGCCGCCGAAGGCCGCGTCGGCCTCCTGCTGCGCGAACTCCGAGTCGGAGGTGATGTCGATCTTCCAGCCGGTGAGGCGCGCGGCGAGGCGAGCGTTCATGCCTTCCTTGCCGATCGCGAGTGCCAGCTGGTCGTCGGGGACGACCACCGTCGCGTCCTTCGACTCGTCGTCCAAGTACACCTCGCGGACGCGGGCCGGCGAGAGTGCTTTTGCAACAAAACGAGCAGGCTCCGGGTTCCACGGGATGATGTCGATCTTCTCGCCGCGGAGCTCCGACACGACCATGCGGACGCGCGAGCCACGCGGGCCGACGCAGGCGCCGACCGGGTCGACGCCCTGTGCGTGCGACTCGACCGCGATCTTGGACCGGTATCCCGGCTCGCGCGCGACGCCGCGGATCTCGACGAGCCCGTCGGCGATCTCCGGCACCTCGAGCTCGAACAGCGTCTTGATCAGCTCCGGGTCGCGGCGCGACAGGATGACCTGCGGGCCCTTCGTGCCGGTGCGCACCTCGCGGATGACCGCCTTGATGCGCGAGCCCTGCTCGTAGCGCTCGCCGTCGACCTGCTCGGGGCCGGGCAGCAGCGCCTCGACCTTGCCGAGGTCGACCAGGATGTTCCGGCGGTCGCCGGTCTGCTGGACGATGCCCGTGACGACCTCGCCGACGCGGTCGATGTACTCGTCGTACATCATCTCGCGCTCGGCCTCGCGGATCCGCTGCAGGATGACCTGCTTCGCGGTCTGTGCGGCGATGCGGCCGAAGTTCTCCGGCGTGACGTCGGCGCGCTGGATCTGATTCTCGGGCACCTGCGACCAGTCGAGCTCGAGATCGTCGTCGGAGAGGAGCGTGTGGTTCTTCTCGCCGGTCTCCTCCTCGATCCGCTCGAGCTCGTCGAGCGCGCGCTCGCGCGCCTCGTCGAGCAGCCGCACTTCGATGTCCTCCGGGATGTCGATGGAGAAGACACGGAAGTCACCACGATCGTCGAGCTCCACGGTTGCGTGACGGGTCGCGCCCGGCGTCTTCTTGTACGCGGCGAGCAGCGCGTCTTCGAGCGCCGCGACGAGCGTCCCGCTCTCGATGCCCTTCTCGCGCTCGATGTCGCGGACGGCGTCAACGATCTCCTGGCTCATCTCCCTACCCTTCGTCGATCATGTTGGCCCGCACGATCTCCTCGTACGGGATATCGCGAGGCACTGAATTTCGAGATTCAGTGCCCGCGATCTGAAACGTCTTCTCACCGGCCGAAAGCACCTCACCGCGCGCCTTAGTGGTCTCGGTCTTGACGCGCACCTTGTGTCCCACAGCGCGCGCGAAATGCTCGCGCGTGCGCAGCGGGCGCTCGAAGCCCGGCGACGACACCTCGACCGAGTACTCGTCGACGTAGGAGCGGAGCACGTTGCTGACCCGCTCGCACAGCGCATGGTCGACGCCTTGTGGATGGTCGACGAACACGCAGAAGCGGTCCTTGCCGGTCAGCTCGACCGCGAGCACCTCGACGCCGGGCATCGAGCTCTCGAGCATCCGTGTCACGTCGCGCTGCAGCTGCTTCTCCTTGTCCCTCTGTGCTGTCGCCACTTGAAAAACCACCTCTAAGACGCAAAATGGGCGCCGCGCGCCCATTTCATAAAGCCGAAATGTGGTGGAGAAAAGGTAGCAGCTAGCGGTCGAAGAACCCCGGATGCCGCCGCTCCAGCTCAGGCCCGACGGTGTGGCACAGCTTGGTGACGGCGTCCTCGACCTCGAGCACCAGCTCGCGCGGCAAATCGCTGAGCGCATCCATGGCGACACGGCACGCCACGTACGCGCGGATCAGCGCCTGCACCTCTGCATCGATGCCGTCGAAGTCGTCGATCACGCCAGCCGTCCCCTTGCGGACGCGGAGTATGCGAAACGCGGCCCGTTATGCGTCGAGGACAAGCGTGACGGGCCCGTCGTTCACGAGCTCGACCTGCATCTTGGCCCCGAAGACCCCCGTCGCGACGGGAACGCCGAGCTCGCGGAGCTCGGAGCAGAAACGCTCGTACAGCGGCTCCGCGTGCTCCGGGCGCGCGGCTGCGCCGAAACTCGGCCGGTTGCCCTTCGCAGTGTCGGCAATCAGCGTGAACTGGCTCACCACCAGCACTGCGCCGGCGCTGTCGAGCACCGACCGGTCGAACTTGCCCTCCTCGTTCTGGAAGATGCGCAGCCGTGCGGTCTTGCCCGCGAGCTTGACTGCCTCGTCCTCGCCATCCGTCTCCGCGACGCCGAGCAGGACGCACAGCCCCGCGCCGACCGCGCCGCCCGGTGTCACCCGCGCCGACGAGACGCGCTGGACGACGGCTCTCACCCGAGGTCTTTGATGCGGGCGGCGTACTCCTCGGACTCGGGCGCCATCGTGCTCGCCAGCTTGTAGTGCCCGTTCGCCTCGGCCGCCTTGCCCTGCTGCTCGAGCGAGCGGCCCAGCGCGTAGTGCGCATAGGTGTCGGTGGGCTCGAGATCGTCCACGATCGCGCGAAACTCGCGCTCGGCGTCCTCCCAGCGGTGGAGGCGGAAGTACGCGATGCCGAGCGCCTCGCGGATCGAGGCCTTCGCCGGCTCGAGCCGCTTCGCCTTCTCGAGCGGCACGGTCGCCTGCGCCGCCATGCCGCTGCGCAGGCGCGCCTGGCCCTCGCGGAAGAGCGTGTAAGCCTCGCTCATGACAGCAGTCGTTCCACGGCGTCGAGGATGCGAACCGCGACCTCCGCCTTCGACGCCTTCGCCAGGCGCTCTTCGCCATCGCGGGTGACGAGGACGACCTCGTTGTCCGCTGCGTCGAAGCCGATGTCGGCGCGGCCGATGTCGTTGAACACGACGAGGTCCGCGTTCTTCGTGCCGAGCATCTGCCGCTTGCGCTCGAGGCCCTCCTCGCCGTGCTCGGCGCCGAATGCCACCAGCACCTGGCCCGGCTGCTTGCGCTCACCGAGCGAGCGCGCGATGTCGTCCGTCGGCTCGAGCTCGATCGTCCAGCGGTCGGAATCCTTGGCCCGCTTGCCCGCAACGACCTCGGCCGGCCGGTAGTCGGCAACGGCAGCGGCCAGCAAGGCGACATCGACGTCCGCGAGCGCCAACGCGGCGTCGCGCATCGCGTCGGCGGTCGGCGTGGGGATCGTCTCGACGCCGTACGGCGGCGCGACCGCAAGGCTCGCGGCCAGCAGCACCACGTCGGCGCCGCGCCGGCGCGCCTCTTCCGCGAGCGCGACGCCCATGCGGCCGGACGAGCGGTTGCCGAGGAAGCGGACGCTGTCGAGCGGCTCGCGCGTGCCGCCTGCCGTGACGAGGACGCGCTTGCCGGTCAGTGCACCCGGTGCCAGGAGCTGCTCGACACGCGCCGCGATCGCGTCGGGCTCGACCATGCGCCCCACGCCCCACTCGCCCTCCGCCATCTCGCCCTCGTCCGGGCCGATCAGCTCGATGCCGCGCTTGCGCAGCGTCTCGACGTTCGCGCGCGTCGCCGACGCTGCCCACATCCGCGGGTTCATCGCAGGCGCGACGAGGATCGGGCCGCGATGCGCGAGCGCCGCCTCGGTGAGGACGTTGTCGGAGATCCCGTACGCGAGCTTGGCCAGCGTGTTGGCGGTGCACGGCGCGACGACCAGCAGGTCGGCCCGCGTCAGATGCGGATACAGATCCTCCTCGGCCGGTCGCCGGGCGAGCGCGTTGAACGTCCCGGCGCGGACGAACTGCTCCGCCCCCGGCGTGACGAGCGGGATGACGTCGTGCCCGCTCTTCATGAGCAGGCGCGTCAGCTCGCACGCCTTGTAGGCGGCGATTCCACCAGTCACACCCAGCAGCACACGGGCCATACGACCCTTAAGTGTGCCTAGCGGGTGTACTCGTAGACGATCTTGCCCTCGGCGGTCTCTTCGAGGGCCATCGTCAGATAGTTCTTCGAGCGCGACTCGATCAGCGGGGGCGCGAACTCGTCGAACGTGCCCTCGCCGAGCTGATGGTGGTAGTTGTTGATCTGGCGTGCCCGCTTGGCGGCCACGATCACCAGCGCATAGCGCGAGTCGACCTTGGCGAGCAGCTCATCGATTCTGGGATGGATCATCGGCCGGCCATGGTAGCGGCCGCGCCGAGTTCCCGGGCGACGATGCCCGCAAGGGTGTCTGCAGCCCGCTCCTTGTCGTCGTTCTCGACCACTTCGTCGAACTGATCCTCGAGCTCCAGCTGCTCCCGCGCGATCGCGAGCCGGCCGTCGATGTCGCCGCTCGACTCGGTCGCGCGCGCCCGCAACCGGCGGTCGAGCTCCTCCATCGGGGCCTTGACGAAGATCGTGGTCGCGTTCTCGACGCGGCGCTTCACGCGCAGTGCGCCGTCGGTCTCGAGCTCGAGCAGCGGGGCCTTCCCCAGCCCCTGCAGCCGGTCGATCTCGCTGCGGAGCGTCCCGTAGCGGTTGCCGACGTAGTCGACCCACTCGAGGAACTCGCCTGCCTGGACGCGGCGCTCGAAGTCGTCGTGCGTCAGGAAGTGGTAGTGCACGCCGTCCTCTTCGCCGGGCCGCCGCTCGCGTGTCGTCGCCGAAACCGCAAGCGCAAGGTCGGGAAAGCGCGGCAACACGAGCTGGATCAGCGTGCCCTTGCCCGCGCCGCTCGGCCCGGTGACGACGAAGACCGGCTGCGCGCTAGCGGTTGAAGAGGGCAATCAGCTCGTGCCGCTGGCGGTCGGAGAGGCCGCCGACCGTCTTCGACTGGCTGATGCGGCACTGGTTGAGCAGACGCGCCGCCTTCACGCGCCCGAACTTCGGGACCGCCATCAACATGTCGAACACCTTCGCGGTCGACACGAACTCCGGCGGCTCGCGCAGGATCTGCTCGATCGATGTTGCGCCCGACTTCAGATCCTTCTTCAACTGCGCCCGCTTGACACGGATGTCATTCGCACGCTTGAGAGCTTCCATCCGCTGATCGAGTGAGCGAACCGGAGCTTGGACCTGAGTCTGGGGCGGCACCATGGAGCGGGCATCCTACCAACCTGTTCGCGCCGTGCAACCTTGATCGTTTACCGGCGGTTGCCGACTTTGACAACGGTCTGTGACGATTCGTCGGCGAGCTCCGCGCGCACGCGCGCCGGAGCATCCGGATCCGCGAAAAGGACCGTCCCGAGCGCGACATGCGTCGCACCGCACGCGACGAACTCACGCACGTCACGACCGGACGACACGCCGCCCATCCCGACGATCGGAAGCTCGGTCGCGTTGCGCGCCGCGTAGATCGCCGCGAGCGCGACGGGCTTCAACGCGGGACCCGAGTAACCGCCGGCGCCGCGCGCGAGCACCGGGCGAAGCTGCGTGTCGACGGCGAGACCACGCAATGTGTTGACGAGACTCACACCGTCCGCGCCGGCTGCCTCGACTGCGCGAACCGTCTCGCCCATGTCCCACGCATGCGGCGAAAGCTTGGCGTAGAGCGGGTTTGCGGTCACTTCGCGACAAGCGGCGACGATCGCCGCGGCGCTCTCCGGCGCCTCGTCGACATTCGGGCACGAGAGGTTCAGCTCGATCGTCACGTCGTCGAGTTGCGCACACGTCTCCGCGTAGTCGTGTGCGCTGAAGCCTCCGACTGACACCCACAACGGCACGCCCAACTCGCGCAGGCGCGGAAGCGTCGACGCGACGAATGCATCGCGTCCCGGGTTCGCGAGACCGATCGCGTTGAGCATGCCGTGCTCCACCTCGGCGATGCGCGGCGGTGCGTTCCCGGCGCGCGGCTCGGGCGTCACGGTCTTGGTCACGAATGCGTCGAGCGACTGCGCGACCTCCGGCGCCGTGAGCGCGTCGAGGCACCCGGAAGCATTCAGGAGAAACATAAAACAGGCCCCTCCACGCATAGCCGTTTCAATACGCCCTCGATCTCGACGACGCAGCCGTAGCAGGCGCCGTACCCGCAGGCCATCGGCGCCTCCCACGCGAGCTGCGCGTCCGGAGAGAGCGCGCGCACCGCTTCGAGCATCGGCTCCGGTCCGCATGCGAGCACGTCGCGCCCCTCCGGCAGTGCGTCCGTCACGAGCACCGGATCGATCACGACCTCCGCGTTCGGCACGAGCGCCGCAGCCTCGGCGTGAAACTCGCTGCGGAACCCGAGAACCGCCGGCGGATGCTCGAGCGCTTCCGAGAGGTATGGCAGCGGCGCGATGCCGATGCCGCCGCCGACGAGGAGCGGACGCGGCACGTCGAGGCGGAAGCCGTTGCCGAGTGGGCCGAACACGTGAATCCGGTCGCCCGGCTCGAGCTCCGCGAGCGCGCGCGTGCCGGGCCCGATCGGGTCGAGCAGGAACGCGAGCTCGCCGCGTGGCGCCAGGCAGAGCGACATCGGCCGCGGCAAGACGCGACCGGGCGCTTCGACCATGAAGAACTGCCCCGGGATACCCGGGTCGATATCGCCGCGCTCGACACGGGCGAGCGCGTATGGCCCGACCGCCTCGACCGCGACGACGCTAAGAAGCTCGCGCCCTGGTCTCGGCATCGATCCGCTCCTGCAGCGAGAGAGCCTCCTCGGCGCGGGCGTTCGCGATGGCGTGAACGGCCGCGGTCGCCGCCGCGATCGTCGTGATGCACGGCACGCGCGCGGCGAGCGCCGACTCGCGGATGAGATAGCCATCCGAACGGGGCTCGGGACCGCCGTCGGGCGTGTTGACGACGAGGTTGCAGCGACCTCGGCGAATGAGGTCGACGACCGTCGGGCCGTCGCTCTCGCTCACCTTGGCGACGTCCTCCACCTCGAGACCGGCCGCGCGCAGCATCGCCGCGGTGCCGCCCGTCGCGACGAGATGGAAGCCCAGCCCGGCGAACGCGGCAGCCACCGGCACTGCGGCCGGCTTGTCGGCGTCGCGCACCGAGAGGAAGACGACGCCTTCCCGCGGCAGTGCCCGGCCGGCGGCGCGCTCGGCCTTCGCGAATGCCGTCGGGAGGTCGGCGGCACTCGCCATCACCTCGCCGGTTGCGCGCATCTCGGGACCGAGAACAGGGTCGGCGCCGGGGAACCGCGCGAACGGCAGCACCGCCGCCTTGACGCTCACCTGCTTCGGCGGGCGCTCGGCGGGCAGGCCCAGGTCGGCGAGCCCCTCGCCGGCGGCAAGGCGGCAGGCAGCCGAGACGAGGTTGACGCCGGTCGCCTTCGACGCGAACGGCACCGTCCGCGACGCGCGCGGGTTGACCTCGAGCACGTACACCTGGTCGTCGACGATCGCGAGCTGGACGTTCAGCAGACCGATCACGCCGAGCGCAGGGCCGAGCCGCTTCACGATCGTCGTGATCTCGGCGTACGTCTCTGCGCCCAGCGACTGCGCTGGGAGCACGCAGGCGGAGTCGCCCGAGTGCACGCCTGCTTCCTCGACGTGCTGCATGACTGCGCCGATATACGTGTCGGTCCCGTCGCAGATCGCGTCGACGTCGATCTCGATCGCGTTCGTCAGGAAGCGATCGACAAGCGTCGGGCCGTCGACCCCGTCGAACGCGACGAGCACCTCGGCGTCCGAGTGGCACACGCGCATCGCGCGGCCACCCAGCACGTACGAGGGGCGGACGAGCACCGGGTAGCCGATGCGGTGCGCGAGCATCGTCGCCTCGTCCCCGGTCTCCGCGATGCCCCACTGCGGGCAGCGGATGCCGAGCTCGTCGAGCAGCGTGCCGAAGCGCTCGCGGTCTTCCGCGAGGTCGACAGCGTCGAACGGCGTGCCGAGGATGCGGAAGCCGGCGGCCTCGATCGCGCGCGCGAGCTTCAACGGCGTCTGCCCGCCGAACTGGATGACGACGCCCTCCGGCTGCTCGCGCTCGAGCACGGCGAGCACGGATGCGGTGTCGAGCGGGTCGAAATAGAGGCGGTCGCTCGTGTCGTAGTCCGTCGACACCGTTTCCGGGTTGCAGTTGACCATCACGGCCTCGTAGCCGAGCCCGCGGAACGTCTGCACCGCGTGGACGCAGCAGTAGTCGAACTCGACGCCCTGGCCGATGCGGTTCGGGCCGGAACCAAGGATGACGACGCGCTTCGCGTCGCCGGTCGGCGGCGCCTCGTCCTGCTCGTTCCAGGTCGAGTAGAAGTAGTTGGAGCGCGCGTGCACCTCGCCGGCGCACGAGTCGATGCGCCGGTACACCGGGGATTCTGCGACCTGGCGTGCGTGCTCCGCGTCCTTGTGTGCAAGCTCGCGCACGAACCACGGGTGCATGTTCTCGGGCTCCCACTCCAGCGGGCCTTCGAGGCCGCGCTCGGCCTTGACGAACGCCTCGACGAACGTGCGGCCGATGCCCATCGTCTCGCCTACGGACTTCATCTGCGTGCCGAGCGTGCGGTCGGCATTGGGGAACTTCTCGAACGCGAAGCGCGGGATCTTCACGACCACGTAATCGAGCGTCGGCTCGAAGCTCGCCGGCGTCGTGCCGGTGAGGTCGTTTGGGATCTCGTCGAGCGTGTAGCCGACGGCCAACTTGGCTGCGACCTTGGCGATGGGATATCCGGTCGCCTTCGAGGCGAGCGCGCTGGAGCGCGACACGCGCGGGTTCATCTCGATCACGCGAATCTCGCCGCTGACGCGGTCGCGTGCGAACTGGATGTTCGACCCGCCGGTGTCGACGCCGACCGCGCGGATGATCGCGATCGCCGCATCGCGCAGCTCCTGGTACGCCTCGTCGGAGAGCGTCATCTGCGGCGCGACGGTGATCGAGTCGCCCGTGTGCACGCCCATGGGATCGAGGTTCTCGATCGAGCAGACGATCACGACGTTGTCGGCGTGGTCCCGCACGACCTCGAGCTCGAACTCGTCCCAGCCACGCACTGACTCCTCGACGAGCACCTGACCGATCGGGCTCTCGAACACGCCGCGCTCGACCTGGCGGTGCAGCTGCTCCACGGTGTCGACGAAGCCGCCGCCGTGCCCGCCAAGCGTGAACGCCGGGCGGACGACCGCAGGCAGCGCGACACCTTCGAGCTCGTCGACGGAGTGCACGATCCGCGACGTCGGGACGTGCAGCCCGCAGCTCTCGACCGCGCGCTTGAACAGCTCGCGGTCCTCGGCGCGGTTGATCGCGTCGATGTTGGCGCCGATCAGCTCGATGCCGAGCTCGACGAGGATGCCGGAGTTGCTGAGCTCGCGCGCGAGGTTGAGCGCGGTGCCGCCGCCCATCGTCGGCAGCAGCGCGTCGGGAAGCTCGCGGCGCAGCACGGCGACGACGCCTGCGACGTCGAGTGGCTCGATGTAGGTGCGGTCCGCGAAGCCCGCGTCGGTCATGATCGTCGCCGGGTTCGAGTTGATGACGAT
>DASZBP010000379.1:0-4875 GCA_035943915.1 Gaiellaceae bacterium
CGAGTCCTGCGGGAAGGTGTACCCGGGCACGTGCGTGCCGCCACCGACGATCGTGCCGTTGACGTTGTTGCCCGAGCTGTCGCTTGCCGTCGTCCCGCTCGTCTCGTCGAGGGCCCAGTGTGCTTTCAGCCCCGACGGCGAGCCGGACAGAGGGCTGTTCTTCGTCGAGCGGATCGCGTCGCCCGTGCGCGCGACGCCCCAGACCTGTGCGTCGTCGAGGGTGCCCTGGAAGAAGCCGGCCGCGACTCCGGTCGAGTTCAATGCCGACCCGAGTGAAGCGTGCTGAATCGAGGTGGACTCGGGTGTGAAGGCGCCGACGACCGACTTGGCGTCGAGCTTCCCGTCGAGGTAGAGCCGCCACGTCGTTCCGTCGTAGGTCGCTGCGGCGTGATGCCACACGTTGTCGGCGGCGATCGAAGTTGCGCCGGAGACCGGATGGTTGGTGCCGTTCACGGTGTCCTCGAAGTCGCCGACGAGAACGCCGGACGTGGCGTCGATTCCCAGGAAGTAGTTCATGTTCAGGTTCGCCGGCGTCTCCGCCTCCGCCCTGCCCTTCGCCACGAGCGGAATCGCGTTCGCGAGCCCGAGCGTGCCCGTGCTCGTGCCGACGCCCGCGCCGCTACGCCTGAACCACGTCTCGAGCGTGAACTGCGTGACGCCGAGCGCAGAAGCCTGACCGAACGTGACGTACTGGCTGGAGCCGTCCAGCTGCAACGCGTTCTGGGTGACGACGCCCGAACTGGGTGTCGCGGCAACCTCTACCGGAGTCGAGCTGTTGTTCGAGCCATCCACTGCAACGACCGCGTAGTGGTACAGCTGGCCGTTGACGAGGCCGGAGTCGGCGTAGCTCGTCGTCCGCAGAAGGTCCGCACCGTTCAACGGAGTGCCGGCCGTCGAGACCGGCGTCGAAAGCGAACGGTAGACGTTGTAGCCCGCGAGATCGCTCTCGGAGTTTGCAGTCCACGTCAACGCGACCGACTGATCGCCGGGAGCGGCCGTCAGTCCCTGCACCGTCGCCGGAGCTGTCGAGTCCTGCGGGAACGTGTAGCCGCTCGTCCACGTCGGCGCGTTCACGAGCGTGCCCGTGACGTTGTTGCCCGATGAGTCGGTGGCTGTCGTGCCGCTGCCCTGCTCGAGTCCCCATCGGCCGATCAGTCCGGTCGTCGGCGACGCGATCTCGGCATCCTTGCTCGCGCGAATCTGCGCGCCCGTGCGCGCGACGTTCCAGATGCGCGCCTCGTCCATCGTTCCCTGGAAGAAGCCTGCCGCTGCGCCCGTCGAGGTCATCGCGGTTCCGAGACCGGCGTGCTGGATCGAGTCGGAGCGCGGCGAGATCGTGGCGGGCGAGGAAACGGTGAGGGATCCGTCGAGCTTCCCGTCCAGATACAGCTTCCACGTGTGACCGTCATAGGTTGCGGCTGCGTGGTGCCACGCGCCGCTCGTGATCACCGTGTTGCCCGAGACGGGATGGTTGAGCCCCGGCGTCGGCTGGCCCGCGCCTTCCTCGAAGTCGGCCACGAGCTTGCCGGACGAGGCGTCGATACCAAGGAAGTAGTTCATGTCGACGTTCGACGCCTCGGCCTCCGCGCGGCCCTTCGTCACCAGAGGAATCGCACTTGCGATCCCGAGGTTGCCCGTCGACGTTCCGACGCCCGGGCCGCTGCGGTTGAACCAGGTCTCGAGCGTGAACTGCGCCGCCCCCAGCGCGGGTGCCGGCCCGAACGTCACGTACTGGCTCGAGCCGTTGAACTGCAATGCGCACGGGCAGGTTGCCGTCGCCGCACCGCGCGCGCCGACAGCGAGCAGCATCGCGATAGCCGCGCACGCGAGCGCGAGCAGCCCGGGACGCGCAGAGCGCCACGTGGTCTCGATAGGTCCACGCAGTGAACCCGGAACGAACGGCGCCTGCCGCATAACTTTTTCCTCCCCGTCCTTTGGTCGCCGTAAGGGCAACTTGAGGCGGCCACTATCAAGCGGATTCCCAATTCCGAACCCGTCCGTTGGTCCAGAATCTCAGCCTCTGGTTGGGTGCCCCCGCAGGCGCAAAAACTGGACGATCGTCCAGCTTCGGCAGACCGGAGTGCACCGTTATGTCCGTGTGACCGGTCCGCAAAAGCTCTTCTGTTCGATCGTCGGCTGCGCGCTGGCTGCGTGCGGTGTCATCGCCGGCCTCGCCGCTCCAGCCGCTCGATCACTGGGTTTGCCGACCATCACCGTGTCGATCTCGACGCCGTCGGTCTCGCTCACGACGCCGACGATCCCGAACGTTTCCACGACGGTTCTGGCAACGACGACGGCGTCGACACTGCCGCTGCCAACGTTGACCACGGTCACGTTGCCGAGCGTGCCGGTTCCGACCACCGTGAAGGCCGCACTGCACCCGCCCACGCCGCGGCCGGCGACCACGCCCGCGCCCGCCGCGAAGCAGAAGCCGCCGGGTGCGCACTCTTCGCGGCCGCTGCCCCATTCCAACGCGGGCGCAAGCAGTGCAAGCGGAAACCCGAGCTCCGGGCAGGCGCCTCCAGCGTCCTCTTCCCCCTCAGGCTCAGCCGCGAGCAGCCCATCGCGCACGGCGGCGCCACCGCGCGCCCTGGCCACGATTGCGATCGCTGCTCAACGAGGCAAGGCGCGCACGCGGATGGTCACGCTCATTCTTCGTCTGCCGCGCGCACGCAGAGTCCAGATCGCTTTCGTCGGCCCCCGCCCGAGCTGTCGCACTGCGAGGACGCTCGTCCGCCGCGGCCGTAAAGGTGTGAACCGGCTTCAGCTCGGCCCGGTCGCGTTGCATGGGTTGAAGCTGGGCCGTTACCTCGTTCGCGTTCCCGTCGGAGCTGGAGCGAAGGCGCTCCAGACGATGGTCACGATCACGCGTCACGGGCACATCATTCCGAGTCGCACACCCGCAGTCACAGCCGCGGGCGCGTGCCAGACGGCGCCGGCGCTCGGCTTCGCCGCCGCCGCTCCTTTGGGCCCGAAACGGGCGACCGGGAATCCGTCGGCTCAGACCTCACGCGCGGCCAGCCCGCCGCCCCAACACCGCCCCGGAGGGATTCGGACGCAGCTTTCGCACGCAACCGCGCAGGTCGTCGACTCTGTCGAGCAGCCCGCGTGGACCACGCTCGCGATCGCATTCGTGTGCCTCGTCGTGCTCGGCGGCATGCTGCTGCTCTTCCCAGTCGCCCGGCACGTTCGTGAGAGGTACGCCGCTCCGGCGGCTCGAGCCCGCCGCTAGCCGGCGATCGTGGGTTACCTGTAACGAGGGATTGCGCATTCAGCGTGCACGGATGACGATAGGAGAGCCGGCGGCGGAGCTCGATGTGACGGGGTTCCGTTGACGGCTGACGAGGGAACAAGGATGAGCGAGGGCCTGCAGTCGGGCGGGCGGGCCCTCTGCTCTCCTTGTCTCCATGTGCGATGTGGCGCAAGTGGGACGGGGCGGACTCCCCGTTCGGGTGACTTCGTCCCGCGAAAACGGGGATGGCCGCCTACGGCCGGGTCGAATAGGTTGCGTTTTGACGCCCGGTAGGTGGATATCCGCCCGCACCGCCTAGGCGTCGGGGCCGCCGCCCAGCCGCAAGGCGGCGGCCCCGTTTCCACTCCTTTTCAGTTGGTCACGACGCGGCGGGGAGCGGTGCCTCGCCGTGCGAGAAGGCGTTGACGCGGACGACCGTCTGCGAACCGCCCGGTGCTCCGGAGGACTCGACGCGTGCCGACGTGCCGGTCGGGATCTGCGCGAGCGTCGTCGGCCGCCCATTGAGGGTGACGACGGCTGTCGCAGGCACCGAGAACGTCTCCGTCCGCCACACGGCAGCGTCCTGCTTCTGCTGCAGCGTGATCGAGCTGCTCGAATCGGCGGTCACGCGGCCGCGGTCGAACGTAACTTGCATGAACTGCTGCGTGAGCGGATCGAGTTCGACCGCTGAGACTTCAGCAGCCTTGACGATGACGGTTGGCGCAAAGGTCTTGCGGCGCTGCTGCACGCGGCGTTTGACCACTACGCGATGGTGCTTTGCGGCCTGCTTGTGCTTCTTTCCGCCGCCGGCGACGGCGGCAGCGGTGAGCGTAAGGCTCGCGATTGCGAGCAGCGCGACCACCAGCACGGTGCGATTGCGGTTCATCTCCGGTCCTCCTTGTCGCTTGCGTTGACGAGACGACGGTAGAAGCCGGGTGTTGCGGCACGGTGAGCACGGCGTCAACGCGCGTAATGCCGACGCAAAATCGCGTTTTACGTTTGGTTTACCCTCCCAACACACAGGTTTGACGTGTGCTCGACACTCTGGCCCTCGTGCGCCTCGTCCTCTGCGTGCTGCTCGCTCTCGCCATTCCGGCGACCGCGTTCGCGGCACCGCCTTCGGTGGAGCGAGGGCTCGTGCTTCGGGTGCGTCCGCGGGCGATCCTCGTGCAGGAGCTCGACGGCACGCGCGACCGTATCCCTGTTTCGAAGACAACCCGCGTGGTGCTGAACGGACGGCGCGCACGCCTGCGCGATCTTCATCGCGGCGATGTCGTGTACGTCATGCGGGTCGGCCGTCTGCCGGCAACCCGAATCCGTGCGTTTTCGTAATGAGCGCTCCTGCGCTTGTCATCGAGGACGACGAGGCGATCGGCAGCCTTGTCGCGACGTATCTCGAGCGCGACGGTTTCGGCGTCGTCTGGGAACGAACCGGCAACGCAGGTCTCGCGGCGGCCGAACGGATCGACCCGAGCATCGTCGTACTCGACGTTGGCCTGCCGGATCTCGACGGCTTCGAGGTCTGCCGGCGCCTCCGTCAAGAGTCACGGCTTCCGATCCTGTTTCTGACGGCGCGCGATGACGAGGTGGATCGCATTGTCGGACTCGAACTCGGCGCCGACGATTATGTGACCAAGCCGTTC
>DASZBP010000380.1:0-2168 GCA_035943915.1 Gaiellaceae bacterium
ACGTCGGGCTTCTGGTTGCGCTGCTCTTCTTCCACTTCCACCGCACCGTGCTCGTGACGGACAAGCACGTGTACGTGTACCGCGACCTTCCGTTCCATCAGCCGGGTGCGCAGCTTGGGCAGTACCCGCTCGGCCCGGACACCGTTACGCGAGTCCGTGGGAAGCTCACGTTCTCCGATGGTCAGGTCGTCTGGCACAGCCCGCTGTTCGCCTGGCGGGTGCGGCAGGTAGCCGACGCCGTTCGCGCCGGCTGAAGACGTTCCTGAAGTGCGCAGCGCTTGCGGCGCTGCTGACGCTCGTCCTCGTCGTGACGCTGCGTCCTGTCGGCGGGCCGAACCACGTCGCGCTCGCACCATGGGCGGGACGGCAGCTCGAAGCGTTCAACGTCGTCGGCAACCTCGTGCTGTTCGCGCTGCCGGCCGCAGTGCTCTTCACGCTCGGCTGGCCTCTGCGGCGGACGGTCGCCGCCGGCTTCGCCCTGTCGCTCACGATTGAGCTCCTGCAGCTCGCGATTCCCGGCCGCACCACTGCGACCACGGACGTGCTCTGCAACACGCTCGGTGCAGCCGTCGGCTGGCTAATCGCCGCGCGACGGCTCTAGGACGACGACCGGGATGCGGCGCGCCGTGCGCCGCTGGTACTCGAGGTAGCCCGGCGCCCGCTCGGTCACCCCGGCCCACAGCCGGTCGCGCTCCGCGAACTGCGCTTCGCGCGCGATGACCTCGCGCGTGCTGCCGCCGATGCGCACAGTCGCGCGCGGCTGCTGTTGCAGGTTCAGCCACCACGCCGGCGGCTGGTCGAGCCCGCCATAGGACCCGATCACGGCGAAGCTCTCACCGTCACGCAGCGCGCAGAGCGGCACGGTGCGAAGCCGCCCGGACTTACGGCCCGTGGTCGTGAGTAGCACGACGTCGAGATCCCAGAGGCGCGCGCCGACTCTCCCGCCGCTCGCGCGGTAGAGCAGACGGTGCAGGCCGCCGAGATATCTCGTTACGAGCCGGACGTAGAGCGGCCGCACGCTCAGTCGATCTTGATCGCGACGTGCTTGATCTGCGTGTACTCCTCCATCGAGTACAGCGACATGTCCTTGCCGTAGCCGGACTGCTTGTAGCCGCCGTGCGGCATCTCCGACGAGATGGGCACGAGGTGGTCGTTCACCCACACTGCGCCGAACTTCAGCTTCCGCGCGGCGTTCATCGCGCGGCCGACGTCACGCGTCCACACGGACGACGCAAGCCCGTACGGGACATCGTTCGCCCACTGGATCGCCTGGTCGTCGTCGGCGAACTTCTGCACGGTGACGACGGGGCCGAAGACCTCCTTCTGCACGATCTCGTCGGTCTGCTTCACGTCGGTGACGATCGTCGGCTGGACGAAATACCCCGCCGAGCCGTTGGTGCCGCCGCCGGTGAGCACCGTGGCGCCCTTCGCGCGGTCGAGGAAGCCCATGATCCGCTCCTGCTGGTCCTTCGTGATCACGGGGCCCATCTCGACATCGTCTCCGTCGTCGGGCGAACCGACCTTGATCCCTTCGATGATGGGCACGAGCGTCTCGAGCAGCTTGTCGTAGATCTTCGGGCCGGCGATGATGCGCGACCCAGCGGTGCAGTCCTGGCCCGAGTTCCAGTAGCCGGCGATCTTGATTCCCTCCGCGACCGCTTCGAGGTCGGCGTCGTCGAAGATCACCATCGGCGCCTTGCCGCCGAGCTCGAGATGCACGCGCTTCAGCGTGTCCGACGCGTTGCGCGCGATCAGCTTCCCGGTCGCGACGTCGCCGGTCACCGAGACGAGCCCGATGTCGGGATGCTCGACGAGCCGTTGCCCGGTCGGCACGCCGTCACCGGTGACGACCTGCAGCACGCCGTCAGGGATGACGTCCTTCGCGAACTCCATGAAGCGGAGCAGCGAGAGCGGCGTCTGCTCGGACGGCTTGAGGATCTGCAGGTTGCCCGCTGCGAGCGCGGGACCGAGCTTCCACACGGCCATCATCAGCGGGTAGTTCCACGGGCAGATGCCGGCGACGATGCCGATCGGCTCGCGGCGCACCATCGACGTGTAGCCCTTGATGTACTCGCCGGCCGACTTGCCTTCGAGGTTGCGCGCGGCGCCCGCGAAGAAGCGCAGGTTGTCCGCCGAGAAAGGCATCTCGTCGCGCGAGACCATCAGGG
>DASZBP010000381.1:0-7343 GCA_035943915.1 Gaiellaceae bacterium
GAGCTGAGCCGACGCTCGGGCGTCAGCCCCGACCTGCTGCGGGCGTGGGAGCGGCGTTACGGCCTTCTGCAACCCGCGCGCTCGACCGGCGGGCTGCGGCTCTACTCGGAGACCGACCTGCTCCGCGTGCGCGCGATGCAAAAGCACCTCGACTCGGGGCTCGCCGCGGCCGAAGCGGCGGCGGCAGCGATCGGCGCGGGGGCCGAGCCGCAAGCCGGCCACGACTTCGGCGCGATGCGCGAGGAGCTCCGCGCGGCGCTGAGCGAGTTCGACGAGATGCGCGCGCATGGGGCGTTCGACGCCATGGTGAGCCGCTTCTCGCTCGACAACCTGCTCCAGGAGATCGTCGTCCCGTACCTCCGCGAGCTCGGCGAGCGATGGGCGCACGGCGATGCGTCCGTCGCGGAGGAGCACTTCGCGACCGCGATGCTCCGCGGACGGTTGCTCGGGCTTGCGCGAGGCTGGGGCCAGGGTCTCGGGCCGGCCGCCCTGCTTGCGTGCGCTCCGGGCGAGCAGCACGACCTCGGGCTCATCGCGTTCGGGCTCGCGCTCCGTGCTCGAGGCTGGCGCATCGTGTACCTCGGTGCGGACACGCCGCCGGCGTCCCTCGCGGACGCGGCGCATTCGCTTCGGCCCGCGTGGGTCGTCGTCAGCGCGGTCGCGGCAGATGCGCTCGCAGGAGATCTCGCCGCGCTCACGGGCAACTACCGCATCGCGGTCGGTGGCAACGCGGCGCGGCACACGGGTGTGCCCCCGAGCGTGCTGCGGCTCACCGGAGGTCCGGTCGCCGAGGCGCGGCGGCTCACGCACCTCGAGCTGAACCAATCCGCAGCACTCGGCGAATAACGCGCGTCAATCCCCCTGACGCGAAGGAGCACACGATGCGCTTCATCCCGACGAAGTTCCACGCGCCGATCGACTACATCGTCGGCGTCGCCCTGATTGCCGCGCCGTGGATCTTCCAGTTCCACCAGCACACCGCCGCGACGGTCGTGCCGATCGTCCTCGGCATCGGGCTGATCGTCTACAGCCTGTTCACGAACTACGAGCTCGGCGTCTGGAAGGTCGCGCCGATGGCCGTGCACAACCTGATCGACATCGCCGCCGGCGCGTTGCTCGCCGCGTCGCCGTGGCTCTTCGGGTTCTCCGACAACTCGGCAAACGTGTGGGTCCCCCATGTCGTCGTCGGGCTCGCCGCCGTCTTCCTCGGGCTGACGACGAAGCAGCAGGGCGGCTACCGGTACGGCCAGACTGTCTCTGCGCGCTGACACTCCTGAGCAGGCTCGGCCGCGCCGTCGCGCGTAGCCGAGCCTGCGGATAGAACCCCGGGGTGGCGCTCGACCCACAGCACGCGGGCCTGCTCCGCCGCATGCGCGTCGACACGCGGCCGCTGAGGCGGCGCGACTTCCGCAACCTGTGGCTCGGGCAGATGATCTCGACGATCGGCAGCGAGATCGGCGTGGTCGCAGTGCCGTACCAGGTCTACACGGAGACGCATTCGACAGCGCTCGTCGGTCTGCTCGGTCTCGCGTCGCTGATCCCACTGCTCGTCGTGCCGATCGTCGGCGGCGCGATCGCGGACGCGCACGACCGGCGCACGGTGCTTCTGCGCACGGAGACCGGCATGACGCTTGTAGCCGGCCTCTTTCTCGTCAACGCCCTGCTGTCGCATCCGCAGGTGTGGGCGCTGTTCCTGCTGCAGCTCGTCGCGGTCGCGATCTTCAGCCTCGGCCGGCCGGCGATGAGCTCGCTCGCGCCGCGGCTCGTTCCCGACGAGGAGTTCGAAGCGGCGAACGCGATCGAAGGCGTCTACGGCTCGCTCGCCGCTGCGGCCGGTCCCGCGATCGGGGGGCTGATCATCGGCGCTGCCGGAGTCCCGTGGACGTTCGGCATCGACGCAGTGACCTTCGGCGCGTCACTCGTCGCGCTCTGGTCGCTCAGCCCGCAGCTGCCGGCGATCGAGGAGGTCGAGCGTCCGTCGCTGCACACGATCGTCGACGGCTTCCGCTTCCTCAAGGGGCGGCAGGCGCTGCTCGGCATCTTTGCCGTCGACTCGAGCGCGATGGTGTTCGGGATGCCGAGCGCGCTCTTTCCCGCGATCGCGCTGCACCGGCTTCATGGCAACGCTGCGACGGTCGGCTATCTCTACGGCGCGCCGTACGTCGGAGCCCTCGCGGGATCGCTGCTGTCGGGCTGGACGTCGCACGTCCGCCGACAAGGGCTGGCGGTGACGATCTTCGCGTGCGTCTGGGGCGCGTCGATCGCAGCGTTCGGCTTCGCCACCTCTCTGTGGCCCGCGCTCGTGCTCCTCGCGATCGCCGGCGGCGCCGACTTCTACAGCGCCGTGCTCCGCTCGACGATCCTGCTGCGCTCGACGCCGGACAACCTGCGCGGGCGCCTGCTCGGCATCGAGTTCACACAGGTCGCCAGCGCACCGAACCTCGGCGATCTCGAAGCGGGCGTTCTCGCATCACTGACATCGCTGCGCTTCTCGGTCGTCTCTGGCGGCGTGCTGTGCATAGCAGGCTGCGTCGTCGCGGCAGCTGCGCTTCCCGGGTTCCTACGCTACGACTCGGGCAAGCCCTAGCGAAGCCAGGGCTCGAGGAACATACGGATCTCCTCGGCACCGCGCGGCTGCACGAGCCTCCCGCGCACCGCCTTGGACTCGACGACCACCAGTGTCGGGGTCACCGCGACTGCGAAGCGCTCGTGCAAGTCAGGCCGCTCCTCGCTCGCGACGTGTCGGATCGCGAACGTCTCGTGGTTGTGCCGGCGTTGCAGTACCTGGGCGAGATATCCCTCGACGCGGCGGCACTGGCCGTTCCGTTGCGAGGTGAAGAAGATCAGGGTCGGCCGGGAGTCCATCACCACTTACCTATCCGAAGAGCGGACGGGCGAACCCTCGTTCGAGGGAGAGAACGAAACGTCAGATTTCGGTAGAAACGGGATGGCGGACGGGGTGCGAAGCTCGACGGCTGCAGCGCCCCGTCCGTTCCCTATTCCGCCGCTGCCTCGAGGGCGGCGATGTCGAGCTTTCGCATCTCGAGCATCGCGGCCGTGACGCGCTGCGCCTTGTCGGCATCGGGCTGCGTGAGCAGCTCGGGCAGGACGCGCGGGACGATCTGCCACGACAGTCCGAAACGATCCTTCAACCAACCGCACCGCCCTTCCTCGCCGCCGTCGGCGGTGAGCGCCGCCCAGTAGCGGTCGACCTCCTCCTGCGTCTCGCAGGTCACGACGAACGAGATCGCCTCCGTGAAGTTGGCATGCGCGGGGCCGCCGTTGAGCGCGACGAACTTCTGGCCGTCGAGCTCGAACGCGACCGTGAGGACCGATCCGTCTGCGTTGCGCGCACCGGGCGTGAAGCGGGAGTTCGGGAAGATCGACGCATACAGCTGCGCCGCCTCTTCCGCCTGCGTGTCGAACCAGAGGAACGGAGAGATCGGCATCACGCCTCCTTCGGGCGATAGACAGTCATACCCTCCGACGACGCGGACGCCGTCAACTCATCGTCGCGATCGTCTCCATCAGCCCGTCGACCTCGTCACGCGTGTTGTAGTGCGCAATGCCCGCGCGCAACGAGAGCGGCGGCAGTCGGTCTGCGAGTGAGACGCAGTACCAGTTGTCGGCGGCCCATACCGCGTACCCGGCCTCCGCGAGCCGCGTCGCCGCATCGTCCGCCGGCACGCCGTCGATGTTGAAGAGGAACGTCGGCACGCGGCCTTCCATGGTCGGCACGCCGTACAGCGTCACGGTCTCCGGCAGGCTCTCGATGAAGTGGTCGCCGAGCTCACGCTCGTAGCCGCGGATGCCGGCGATGCCGCCGAGCGTGTCGAGGTATGCGATCGTCGCGCTGAAGCCGGCGAGCAGCTCGTACGGAAGCGTGCCCGTCTCGAACTTGCGGCCGGCAGGGTTCCCGGACGACGGCCGCGCCTTGTACGGGCGCCACGTCTCCGCCAGCTCCCGCCGCACGAACCCGACGCCGAGATGCGGCCCGCAGAACTTGTACGGCGAGCAGAGGAGAACATCGCAGCCGATGTCCTTCACGTCGATCGACTCGTGCGCGGCGTAGTGCACCGCGTCGACCCATGAGATCGCTCCCGCCTCGCGCGCGAGCGCGCAGATGCGCTTGGCGTCGGCGATCGACCCCGTCGCGTTGGACGCGAGCGCGAACGCGACCACACGGGTCCGGTCGCCGATCAGCCGCTCGAGATCGTCGTAGTCGACCGTCAACTCGTCGGTCGCTTTCGCGACACGGACATGCAGACCGCGATCGGCCGCGAGCTCGATCCAGGGCGCGACGCCGCCGTCGTGATCGAGCTCCGTCGTGAGAATCTCGTCGCCTTCCCGGAAGTCGCGCCCCGCCGCGCGCGAGAGCGCGAAATCGAGCGTCGTCATGTTCATGCTGAACGAGACCTCGTCCACCGTGCATCCGAGGAACCGGGCGGCATCGTCACGCGCCCGCTCGCCGATCTCGGCTGCGTTGCGGCTCGAGGAGTACGAGAAGCCGTAGTTCGACGCCGCGTCGCGCATCGCATTCGCGACCGCCTGCCCCACCTCGTCCGGCACCTGCGTCCCCCCGGGCGCGTCGAAGTACGTGAACCCTTTCTGCAGCGACGAGAACCGCGCGCGCACCGCATCCACATTCATGGCGTCTCCCCTTCCAGGATGCGTGCAAGCACGCTCGTGTCGATGTTGCCTCCAGAAACGATGCAGACGATCTTCTTCGCGTCGATGCGCCCGGACAGCGCCGCCGCGACCGGGAGCGCTCCCGCGCCCTCGGGCACGACGCGCGCGCGCGCGACGACGAGCCGCAGCGCGGCGGCCGTCGCCTCGAGCGACAGCGCGACCGAGCCGTCGACGAAGTGCTCTGCGCGCTGCCACACGCCCGGGATCAGCGCCCGCGCGCCGGAGCCGTCGACGAACGACGGCGAGTACTCGACCTCGACCGGCGCGCCGGCAGCGCGGCTCGCAGTCACCGGTGCTGCCGTGTCCGGCTCGGCAACCCACATCTGAACCGCAGGCCGCTCGGCCGCCAATGCGCTCGCGATGCCGGTGAAGAGCCCGCCTCCGCCCCACGGCACGACGACCGCGTCGAAGTCGTCGAGCTGCTCGAGCAGCTCGAGCCCGATCGTCCCGTTGCCCGCCATCACACGCCTGTTGTCGACGGGGTGCACGAACATTCCGTCGAGCCCCTCGTACGAGCCGGTGATCATCGTGTTCCACCACTCGTCGTACGCGACCTTGATGACTCGGCCGCCGTAGCGCGCGATTGCGTCGAGCTTCGCCTGCGGCGCGTGCTCGGGCACGACGATCGTCGCCGGGACGCCGCGGATCCGCGCAGCCACGCAGACGCCCTGTGCCATGTTCCCCGCGCTCGCGGTGAACACGCCGCTCGCCAGCTCCGCATCGGTTGCCTGCAGGATCGCGTTGGCCGCGCCGCGGATCTTGAACGAGCGGACGGGCTGCAGCAGCTCGAGCTTCAGCCAGATCTCCGCATCCGCATCGACGTCGAGCCGCACCAGCGGCGTGCGGATCGCGACGCCGGCGATGACGTCACGCGCGCGCCGGATCTCTTCGATCACAGCGGCACCACGGTGCCGACGTTCTCGGCCTCGGCGCGGCGCAGCACGTGCTCCGCCGCCGCGAGATCCTGGACGGCGAGCCCGAGCGACTTGTAGACGGTCAGCTCGTCGTCCGAGGTGCGGCCCGGATGCCCCCCGATCAGCACCTCGCCGAGCTCGGCCTTGATGTGCTCCGGGCCGAACAGGCCCTCGCGCATCGGGAACAGGTAGTCGCCCGCCTCGTTGATCGTCGACTCGCGCCGGTCGACGAAGAGCGAGCCGTCGGCCATCGTCTGCGAATCGAGCTCGCGCGTGGTCGGGATGCTCGAGCCTGCTGCCGTTATCTGGGTGCCCGGCTTCAGCCACGAACGAGAAAGGATCGGCTCGCGCGCCGAGGTCACGGTGACGACTACGTCGGCTTCGCGTACCGCCTCCTCGGCCGTGGCGGCTTCCTCGACATAGGACGGGCTCCACATCACGATCCGCTCCCACTCGTGCACCGCCCGGTGCGCCTCGCGGTGCGGCCCGCCCTGATGACCCCTGCCCAGGATCGCGAGCGTGCGCGCGTCCTTGCGCATGAGGGTGCGTGTCGCGAGCGCGGAGACGGCGGCGGTGCGGATCGCCGTGATCGCGCTCGCGTTCAGCACCGCACGCGGGATGCCCGTGACGCCGTCGAACAGCGTCACCGTCCCCTGGTGAGGGTCGAGGCCGCGCGCGGAGTTCGCCGGCGCGACGACGACGGCCTTCAGCGCGTATGACGCGCCGGCGCGATACGCCGTCATCAGCCCCATCAGGTTGTCGGCGCCGGGCGGGCGAAGCGCCTGGCGCAGCGGGTTGAACAGCTCGTCACGCGCGAGCGACGCCATGACCTCTTCCATCGCGGCGATGCACTCGTCCATCGGCAGCAGGCGCGTCACCTGCTCGCCGTCGAGGATCCGCACGTCAGGCAAAGAGGCCGCCGATCCGCTGCACGTCTTCGTCGGTGAGCTCGATCTCGCGCGCTTGCAGAATCGGGTCGAGGTGCGCCGCGCGATTCGGCCCGCAGACCGCGCCGTCACAGACCGCGAGCACCCAGGCGAACGCAAGCGCCGCCATCTCGACGCCGCGCTCCTGCGCCTCCGCTTCCAGCGCCTCGAGTGCATCGAACACTCGATCGTTGCGGTAGCGCTCGTACGGGCCGGGGCGCTGCGTCATGCGCGAGCCTTCCGGGAACGCCTCGTCGCGGCGGTACTTGCCGGTGAGCCAGCCGCCGGCGAGCGGGCCGAACGGGACGTAGCGAATCCCCTCGTCGCGGCACACGTCGCGCACCGGGTCCTGGTCGAGCAGCGAGAACGAGTTCTGCACGAGCGACGGCTTCACCGCGCGCACGGCATCGCCCTCGTAGTTCGAGAGACCCCACGAGCCGATCAGTTTCTCGTCCTTCAACTGCTCGAACGCCGCGACCGTGTCGGCCAGCGGCACGCTCTCGTCCGGCTCGTGCGCGAGGTAGAGGTCGACGCAGTCGACGCCGAGCCGCGCGAGGCTGCTCTCGAGCTGGCGCCGGATGCGGTCCGGCGCGAGGCCGCTGTCGGCGCCCGCGCTCATCGGATTGAACGTCTTCGTCGTCAGCACCGGCCGGTGGCCGCGCGCGGCGATCCACTCGCCGATCCACGTCTCGCTCGTGCCGCCGCCGTACGCGTCGGCGGTGTCGAACCACGTGATGCCCGCATCCCAGGCGCGGTCCATGATCGCGAACGCCTCGTCGTGCGCGATGCCCTGCCCGAAGAACTCGGGCGCCGA
>DASZBP010000382.1:0-1762 GCA_035943915.1 Gaiellaceae bacterium
TGATGCACGTCGGCGACGGCATGACGCACGCCTCGCCGATCGGCACGCAGTTCGAAGGCCGCATCGTCGCGGAGACAACGGTCGGCGGAGTGCCGGCGATCGTCCCGGCGATCCGCGGTAGCGCCTGGATCACCGGCATCACGCAGGTGTTCGTCGACCCCGACGATCCGTTCCCCAAGGGCTATCTGCTCTCGGACACCTGGCCCGGCGACGACCTCCAGTAGCGCTCGACGCGCGCGAGCGCCTGCGGCGGCGTCGAGCCGTACGTCGGCTCGCCGAGCAGCATCGACGCGAGCTCGTTCGCCTCCCGGATGATCCGCTCACGCTGCAGGTCGACCTGGCCGGCTGCGACGAACAACGATGCGTCTGCGCGCGCGGCCCACTCGACGAGCTCGCGCGGCCCGGTCTCCACTTCGCCGCCGAGCGCAGCAGCGCGGGCGGCGAGATCCGGAAGCTCACCGGGCAGCATCAATGCCTCGCGCTCGAGCGCGTCGCGATCGGCGACGGCGCGCTCGACGCGCAGCTGCGCCACCTCGAGATGGTCGTTCGCGCGAGCGACTGCTTTCTCGGCTGCGGCGCGCGCATCCACGTCCCGTGCTTGCGCGAGCGCCGCCTCGGCGTTCGTCACCTCTGCTCTTCGAGCTGCGAGATCCGTCTCGGCGGTCGCCGCAACTCTGCGCAGCCGCTCCTCGCTCGCGGGGTACGCAGCGAAGAACGCATCGATCGCTTCCGCCCGCGCACGCACCGCAGCTACTTCGCGACGCTGCTCTGCAATACGCGCCGCCTGCGCGCCGAGCTCGCGGTCGCGCTCGTCCAGCGCGCGCAGCTCCTCGATTGCACCTAGGTCCATCGGCCTATCGTCGCAAATCGTAAACGGTTGACTTCCATGTCGTGTTGTGCCAAACCGTTCTCTGATCGGGCGACAGTACTGCGGCGTTATTTCATCGGGACATCGGAGGGCACGAGTGGAAGCTTTGCGGAAAGTCATGCGCCCCTGGCGCAAACTCAGTGTGGTCGTGGTCGCGGCAGTTGCCGCAACGCTGGTGGTCGCGCACGTCACGCGCGCGACCGCGCCGTACACCGTGTCCACCGACTCGGGCTCGTACAGCATCCAGCAAGGCGATTCCCACGACATCTCCGTCACGTTGACCACCGGGGACGGGAATCCGCTCGCCACTCCAGCGGACATCTGTCTCGCAAGTAGTGACGGAGAGCCGTTGGCCTCCGGCCTTTCTGCGGGCGACGCATCGCTGCAGGACAACGGCGACTCGGGCACGATCACCCTTTCCGTCAGCTCCGGCGCGAGTCCCGGCAACTACACGCTCGCGCCCGTGGAATGCGGCGGCTCTGTCGTCGGCGATCCGTTCACCGTGACGGTCACTGCTGTCCCCGACTACTCCTTCGACCTCACCGACGGAAGCGACGAGATTCTCGCCGGCCAGAGCAGCACCGTCTCCGGGACGATCACCCCGACCGGCGGGTTCTCTTCCGGGGTCGACGTGTGCCTCTTCGGCGACAACAGCGGCTCCCCCGACCTCGCGTCGCTGCCCTCCGGCGTAACCCTTCACGGCGGCCAGAACCAGGCGTTCACGTCCGGCAGCTACACGCATGACCTGACCATCGACACGACTCTCGCGAACGGCGGCCACACGTACACGCTCTACCTCGGGCCGTGCAACGACACGTCGAAGGCGCAGCAGTACTCCCTCACCGTCGACACGCCGAGCTTCCAGTTCGCGCCCGATCAGTCTTCGTACGAGGT
>DASZBP010000383.1:0-7130 GCA_035943915.1 Gaiellaceae bacterium
CAAGGATCGCGAAGATCGGCCAGTCGATGCCGCGGATGCGCCAGTTCGGTCGCGCGCGCCACTCGAGCTCGGCGTCGCGATGCTTGACGCGAAGCGCGATCACCGACACGTGCGCGATCGTGAACGACAGCATCGCGCCGAACGCGTACATGTTCCCGAGGAAGTCGACCTGACCGGAGATCAGGAAGATCGTCGGGCCGACCGCGCCGAACACAATCAGCGCGAGCCACGGTGTCTTCAGCTTTGGATGGAGCCGCCGGAAGACCTCCGGCAGCTGGCGGTACGTCGACATCGCGTACGTGATGCGCGACGCACCGATGACGCCGGCGTTCGTGGCGATGAATAGGATCGTCGCCGCGAGGATGCCGACGTAGATCTTCGCGAGCTGCAGCAGGAAGCCGTGCAGGCCGAGGTTCTCGACGAGACCGAGCACCGGGTCGTTCTTGAAGCCGTGCGGCGGGCTCTGCCCCAGCTGCGTGACGTAGTGCGAGCCATGCTTCACGACGGGCATCGCGTCGAGTGCGATCCACGGCAGCGTGAAATAGATCGCGAAGACGGCAATCGCGACCCACGAGATCGCGCGCGGGATCGAGCGCACAGGATCGCGGGCTTCCTCTGCGAGGTTCGAGACTGTCTCGATGCCGGTGTACGCGATCATCGCGATTGGGATCGCAAGCAGGAACGCGGTCCACGTCGGCGCGACGCCGAAGTGGATGTTGTGCCACAGCACGTGCGGGTGGAAGATCAGGAAGAACCCGAGCATCACCAGCAGCAGCTGTGTCGCGAAGTCGAGGACCGCGAGGAAGATGTTGAGCTTCGCCGCCTCCTGGATGCCGACGATGTTGATGCCGACGAGCAGCCACGTGACGGCGATGCCGACGATCACGTCCCACGGCGTCGTCCGCAGCGGCGCCCAGAAGATCGAGAGGTAGTGCGGCACGAAGATCACCGAGATGGCGATCGTGATGACGTAGTTGAGCATCTGCGCCCACGCAGCCCCGAACGACACGAGCTCGTTGAAGGCATGCCTGGCGAAGCTCGACGAGCCGCCTGCCTCCGGATAGCGGACGGTTCCCTCGGCGTACGTCGCAGCCGTCGCCGCGAAGATCAGGCCGCTGATGATGAAGACGAGCGGCGTGAGCCCGAGCGCGATCCCCGCGACGAGGCCAAGCGCGTAGTAGATCGACGAGCCGACGTTGCCGTATGCCGTCGCGAAGAGCGCGGGCGCACCGAGGACGCGCTCGAGGCCGTGGGATTGCCGCCGCCGTGGCACGACGAGGGATGGTACGCGGGCTATCGGAACAGCTGGTACGGAACGCTGCTCAGGATGACACGAGGCTCGAAGAGCAGCAGCCGCTTGATGTAGAGCGCCCGCTGGTTGTGGAGCAGCCGCGCCCAGCCGCGAACCACGATCTCCGGCATGACGACGTTGACGGCGGTGCCCTCGTCGGCGGTGATCTGGCGCAGATACGCAAGCAGCGGGTCGCCGACGTCCCGGTACGGGGCGTCGCTTAGGTCGAGAGGCATCGGCGTGCCGGCCGCGAGCCACTCGCTCTCGAACTTCGCCGCTTCATCGCGGTCGAATGCAAAGGAGACGGCGCGGGTGTCTTCCACTCCGAGCGAGCGGGCGTACTTCAGCGCGCGGAGCGAGCCGCCGTGGACGCCCGACACGAGCACGCGCACGGCGAGGCGCTCGGGCACCCGCGCCGGGCCGACCGCGGGGTACGCAGCGACCACGACGCCCGGCTCGGAGATGAGCCTCACCTTCAGGCGGAACGACTCCCGGCCCGCGGCGGAGAGCAGCGAGGGGCGGCGGAACTGCTCCGGCACCACCACGGTCACGAAGCTGCTCTCGCCGCGCGGCAGGCGCCACACCTCCTCGAGCATCGCCTGCGTCCGCCCTTCGTCGGTCGCGAGCACTTCCAGCGGTGGGTTGCTCGACGCAAAGTCGAACCAGCGAGGACGCAGGCCGCTGTCGGTCTGGCGGCCCGGCGTCGCGACCGCGCGCAACCGGCCGTTCGAGATGAGCCGCGAGTACCACAGCGCTCCCTCGGTGGCCACGTCGATCGAGTCGACCCAGAGCAACGTGGTGTTCTCGGCTGCGCCGGCGGCACGCACGGCCGTCACTCCCGCACGCAGACGTCGCGCGAAGCGCCGGTAGTGCTTGTTGATGCCGAGGAACATCAGGACGAGCATGGGGATCGCGATCGTCACGATCCACGCGCCCTCGGCGAACTTCGTCCAGATGACGACACATGCGACAACTCCGGTCGCGACGGCGCCGAGGCCGTTGACGAGCGCCCTGTGCCGCCAGCCGGGATCGCGCGTGCGCAACCAGTAGCGCACCATCCCCGCCTGCGACAGCGTGAATGCGGTGAACACGCCGATCACGTAGAGGTGGATCAGCGAGTCGACTTGCGCGTTGTACGCCCAGAGCAGCAGCGCCGCGACACCCGCGAGCACGACGATCCCGTTGGAGAAGACAAGACGGTCGCCGAGGTTCGTGAACTGCCGCGCGAAGTAACGGTCGCGGGCGAGCAGCGCGGCGAGCCGTGGGAAGCCCTGGAACGACGTGTTCGCAGCGAGCACGAGGATCAGCAGCGTCAGGATCTGCACGGCCCAGTACATGAACGCGCTCCAGTGGCCTGCCGGGAAGACCCCGCGCGCGAGCTCCGAGAGGACCGACGGCGTGCCGGTGGCGGTCGGCCGCGCGTGCATGTGTACCGCGAGCCACGAAACGCCGACGAACATCGTGATGGCGATCACGCCAAGGACTCCGAGCGTCGTTGCTGCGTTCTTGCCGTGCGGGCGGCGGAACGCGTTGACGCCGTTCGCGATCGCCTCGACGCCCGTCAGAGCGGTCGATCCCGACGAGAACGCGCGCAGCAGGACGAAGACGGTGAGCGCACCCGTCCCGGTTGTCATCGGGTGCGCGACCGGTGCCTGCGGGCAGCCACTCGCGACACACTTCACGAGACCCGTGCCGAGCAGGACGAAGATCGAGGCGACGAAGAGATACGTCGGCGCCGCAAACGCGAGCCCCGACTCGCGAACACCACGCAGGTTCGCGAACGTGACGAGCGCGACGCAGGCAAGAGACAGCGCCAGCTCGTGCCCGCGCAGCGCGCTTACCGCGGAGGTCAGCGCGAGCACGCCGGCGGCGACCGAGACGGCGACGGTCAGCACATAGTCGGTGAGCAGCGCGGCGGCCGCTGTCAGGCTCGGCAGCGTCCCGAGGTTCTCGCGCGCGACGACGTAGGCGCCGCCGGAGCTCTCGTACACGCGAACGGTCTGCCGGTACGACAGGACGACGATGCCGAGCAGCGCGGCGATCGCAAGTGCGAGCGGGAAGACGACGTATGCGCTTGCCGCGCTCGCAGCGAGCAGGACGACGAGCGCCGCCTCTGTGGCATACGCGACCGACGACAGAGGATCGGACGCGAAGATCGGCAGCGCGAGCCACTTCGGCAGCAGCGTCTCTTCGAACTGGCCGGTCGCCATCGGGCGCCCCACGACGATGCGCTTGAGCTCGGAGACGCTCAAAGCTCGTCCTGGATGTCGGCGAGCTGTGCGCGCAGATTCCCTGGGCCGTAGAGCGCGCCGTCGCGGAGCAGGTGCTCGACGAGCAGCACACCGCGAGGCGTCACCGGACGCTCGGCGTCGAACAGGCAGGCCGCGAGCTCGAGCAACTGCGCGCGGCAGACACGGACCGCCCCACGGTTCAACGGCTTCGCGTTCGGGAGCAGGCGCTCGTCCGCTGAGTGGACGACGTCCGTCAGCGCGCGGCCGAGCTCGACCCGGTGCTCCGAGCCGGTGAGCTCGGCGACCCGCCACGCCAGCCGGGGCGAGGGCAGGCGGCTCGTAAGCAGCTGCTCGTCGGCGCTACGCCGCGCGGCACGAAGCGCGCGATGCTCGCTCCAGGACTTGAGGACGGCCACAACCCGAAGGTAGGCGGGCACGCCTCAATGCCGCCTCAAGATTCGCCGTCGGGGTCAGGCACGTGTCTGACCCCGACCCGGCGGTGCGGGCCGAACGATGGGGTCAGACACGTGCCTGACCCCTCGCATTTCGTCCACAGTCGCTGAGCAGCGGGAACACCGCGGCGACCGTGTCCCGAAGGATCACCTCAGGCCGGAGCGCCGGGGTCAGACACGACGCAGACCCCGCACCCCGCGCCTAGCCGTCGACGAGGCGGTAGCCGGCGCCCGGCTCCGTCAGCAGGTACCGCGGCCGCGCCGCGTCCGGCTCCAGCTTGCGGCGCAGCTGCGAGACGTACACGTGCAGGTAGTTCGACTCGCCGCCGTAGGCCGGCCCCCACACCTCGCGCAGGATCGCCCGATGCGTCATCAGCTTGCCGGGGTTCTGCGCGAGGACGCGGAGAATCCCGAACTCGTGCGGCGTCAGTCGCACGGCGCGGCCGTCGACGCTCACGGCGTGCGCGTCGAGGTCGACGCGGATCGGGCCGACCTCGAGCACCTGCTCCGGGACGACCCTTCGCAACACCGCGCGCAGCCGCGCAAGCAGTTCCCCGATCGCGAACGGCTTCTCGACGTAGTCGTCGGCTCCGGCGTCGAGCGCCGCGATCTTCTCCGCCTCATCGCCCACGGCCGAGACGACGATGATCGGAGCGTCGCTCGCGCGCCTCAGCTGCTCCGCGACGTCACGGCCGGACCCGTCCGGCAGCCGCAGATCGAGGATGACCGCATCCGGCGCGCTGCGACGCGCGGCGGCGAGCGCGTCGTCGGCCGTGGCCGCCGTGTCCACCTCGTAGCCCGCGCCGCGGAGGTTCGTCGCAAGCGTGCGAAGGAACTGCGGCTCGTCGTCGACGACGAGGACTTTCATGCAGGCACCCGCAGGACGGCGCGCGTGCCGCCGCCGGCGCGCGGCTCGAGCGTCACGTCGGACCCGTTGACGGCGGCGAACCCGCGCGCGATCGCAAGCCCGAGCCCGGCGCCAGGAGTCTTCGCCGCACCGCCACGGTCGAGCACCTCGACGAGCACGGCCCCGGGCACCGCGTGCACCTGCACGTCGACTTCGCCCGTCGAGTACTTCAGCGCGTTGTCGACGAGGTTGGCGACCACGCGCTGCAGCTGCACTGCGTCGACGCGGAGCGGCGGCAGATCCTCCGGCAGCTCGACGCGCAGCCGATCGGAACGGCCGATGTCCGAGACGAGCTCGTCGACCGGCCAGAGCTCGAGACGCGGCGAAACGGCGCCGGCCTGGATGCGCGACAGGTCGAGCAGATTGCCGACGAGCCGTGTGAGCCGGTCGAGCTCGAGACGCAATGTCTCGAGCAGCTCGGCGCGGTCGGCATCGGTCAGCGTCAGGTCACCGTTCTGCAGGCCGTCGATTGCCGCGGACATCGTCGCGAGCGGCGTCCGGAAGTCGTGCGACACCGCTTGGAGGATGGTCGTCTTGATCGTGTCGGACCGGCTCATGCCGAGCAGGGTGTCGAGCGACGCGCGGAGACGCTCGCGCGCCACGGTGTCGGCGCCCGCCGCAACCTGCTCGGTGCGGGACTCCAGCCCGTCGACGCTGCCGGTCTGCAGGATCTCGGCCGCAATGTCCGCGACGAAGGCCGCCTCACGCTCGCGCTGCTCCGCGAGCGCCGCGCGGTGCCGCGCATTCGCCGCCAGCTGACTCGCAACGACGGCGACGACGAGGTACACGGCGAGCGCGGTCCAGTTGCGGCCGTCGGCCAGAGTCAGCGTGTGGACGGGACGCAGGAAGAAGAAGTTGAACGCGAGCATCGACGCGACCGCGACGGCGATCCCGTAGCCGATGCCGAAGAGCACGGACGCGCCGAGAACGGCAAGCGTGTAGAGGACGCCGAGGCTGAGCGTCGGCGCGATCGGCCGCAGGCCGTACACCAGCCCGGTCGCAACGGCGACCGCCGCGACGGAACCGAGGACTGCGCGCACAGCGGAATGGTGCCTGGCGCCGCGGGGGCGCCAGGCACCGATTTTCGCGCCTACGTGTGGATCGAGATGAGCAGCGGGATGATGAGGATCGCGACGATGTTCGCGATCTTGATCATCGGGTTGATCGCCGGGCCCGCAGTGTCCTTGTACGGATCGCCGACAGTGTCACCCGTGACCGAGGCCGCATGCGCCTCGGAGCCCTTGCCGCCGTAGAGGCCGTCCTCGATCGACTTCTTCGCGTTGTCCCACGCGCCTCCGCCGGAGGTCATCGAGATCGCGAGGAAAAGGCCTGTGACGATCGTGCCGATCAGCAGACCGCCGAGCATGCGGACGTTGATGATGCCCACGACGATCGGGAACCCGATCGGGATCAGCGCCGGGAGCAGCATCGAGCGGATCGCCGAGGCGGTCACGATGCTGACGGCGCGGCTGTAGTCCGGCCGCTCCTCGTAGGTCATGATCCCCGGGTGCTCGCGGAACTGGCGACGCACCTCCTCGACGACCTCGCCGCCGACGCGGCCGACGGCCTGCATCGCGAGCGACGCGAAGAGGAACGGCATGAGGCCGCCGATGAAGAGACCGGCTACGACCCACGCGTCGGAGAGGCTGAAGACCGTCGGCAGACCGGCGTCCTTCAGACCCGTGGTGTACGAGTCGAACAGCACCAGAGCTGCGAGCGCGGCAGAGCCGATCGCGTAGCCCTTGGTGACGGCCTTCGTCGTGTTGCCGACCGCGTCGAGCGGATCGGTGACCCCGCGAACCTCCTCGGGGAGGTCGGCCATCTCTGCGATGCCGCCGGCGTTGTCCGTCACCGGGCCGTACGCGTCGAGCGCGACGATCAGACCGGTCATCGACAGCTGCGCCATCACCGCGACGCCGATGCCGTAGAGGCCGGCGACGTGATGGGCGACGAGGATGCCGGCTGCGATCACGATCACCGGCAGCGCGGTCGCCTGCATGCCGACGGCGAGGCCCTCGATGATGTTCGTCGCGTGGCCGGTCTGCGACGCCTTGGCGATCGCCTTCACCGGGTTCCAGCGCGTGCCCGTGTAGTACTCGGTGATCGCCACCAGCAGGAAGGTGACGATCAGGCCGATCAGCGCCGGCACGTAGAGGTGCCAGAAGCTGTACACGCCGTGGTCGAAGCCCATCGTGATCGGGATGAAGCCGATCGCCGAGAGGACTGTCGCCGCGAGCACTGCCTTGTAG
>DASZBP010000384.1:0-1615 GCA_035943915.1 Gaiellaceae bacterium
GCCTCGTACATGCTCTCGGCGAGACCGGCATCGCGTTGCTCGGCTGGTGTCGACAGCAGCGTCTGGATGGCGCCGATTCCGGCTGCCTGGATGATGTTGACGGCGCGTTGCTCGCTGACACGAAGCCGTCCGGTCACGGCGACCCGGTAGACCCGCGATTCCAGAACGCTCCTGCCCGACTGCGCCGCGGGCGAGTGCAGTACTCGATCCGGATCGCTCAAGAGACGGAAAAGAGCCGGATTCGCGACGCCGAAGTCGATCTGCATCTCCCATCCGGCACGCAGATCGTCGAGCGGGTCGACGTTGTCCGCCGACGCCGCCTGCACGATCGCCGCTTTGGCGGACGCATAAGTAGCCATCACGTGCTCGGCCACGGCATCCAGCAGACCGTCCTTGTCGCCGAAGAGACGGTAGATCGTCGGAGCCTGCACCCCGGCCCCCTCGGCCACCCCGCGCGTGGTCACCGCCGCCGGGCCGTGCTCTCGGAGGAGGCGTGCTGCGACGTCGACGATCTTCGACCGCGTGTCGCTGCGGCGGCTGGGCGCATCGATCATGTTCCAACGATAACGCATTCTTGTTATCGATGTGTTTCCGATGATACTCTAATACTGATTCCAATGTTAAACGGAGGGCTGATCATGATCATCGTCACTGGAGCGACCGGCGCACTCAACGGCGCGACCGTCGACCACCTGCTCGACCGCGTCCCCGCGAACGAGATTGCCGTCGCCGTGCGCGACGTGGCCAAGGCCGACCGGTTCGCCGAGCGCGGGATCGAAGTCCGCCACGGCGACTACGCCGACCCAGCCTCACTACCCGGCGCTTTCGACGGTGCCGACCAGCTGCTGCTCGTCTCGTCGAACGACCCGGGCGCCGACGCCCTGAGCCTGCACCGCACGGCGATCGACGCGGCCGTGGCCGCAGGAGCTGGACGTATTCTCTACACGAGCCACCAAGGCGCCGCGCCCGACACTCCTTTCTCTCCAGGGCGCGACCACTTCGCCACCGAGCAGCTGCTCGCCGAGTCCGGCATCGCCTGGACCTCGCTGCGAAACGGCTTCTACGCCCACAGCCTCAACTGGCTGATGGGGCCTTGGCTGGAGACGGACCGCATCACCGTGCCAGCCGACGGGCCCGTGTCGTGGACAGCACGCGAGGACGCCGCCGAGGCCGCCGCCATCATCCTCGCCTCGAACGGTGCATACGAGGGCCCGACGACGCTCACCGCGAGCACGGCGCCGACGTTCGAGGAGATCGCGGCGATCGCGTCCGAGCTGACCGGGCGGACGATCGAGCGCGTAGTGATGGACCAGGACGAGTGGCTCGCCGCCCAGATCACCGCTGGGCAAAATGAGTTCGTGGCCCGCTTCACCCTCCCCGTGTACCAGGCCGCCCACGAAGGCTTCTTCGCCGGGGTCGACCCCCTGCTCGGCACGCTCCTCGGCCATGAGCCGCGGACCGTGCGCGACCTGCTCGCCCAGCCGACCGCTCATCAAATCCGTGCCTCGTCCTGAAGCCAGGTGCCACCGAGCTGGCGTGGTAAGACAGCATCGTGAGCAGTAAGCGCGGACAGGTTGTCAAGGCGATGGCGGTGATCCGCAGGCCACGCGACGGG
>DASZBP010000385.1:0-2651 GCA_035943915.1 Gaiellaceae bacterium
CGGGATCGAAAAACACGAAGGGCTCGAGATGCCGGACCATCTTGTCGTGCGGCTCCGACCAGGTCGTGTAATAGAGCGCCTTGTGCTCGCTGGTCGCGTTCGCGAAGCAGATCTGCTGCGCGAGGATCGTCTTGCCGCTGCCGGGCGGGCCGCCGAGGACGATCAGCGAGCCGGTCGGCAGGCCACCGCCGAGAACGTCGTCGAGACCCGCGTCGCCGGTCGACAGACGCTGCATCACGCGCTCTTCTCCAGCAGCGTCTCGACGCACGCGATGAAGGCGTCCGGGTCGAACGGCTTCCGGAAGAACATGTTCGCCTCCGTCCTGTTCTCCGACCCCGGGCTCGAGCTCAAGAGGATGATCGGGATCTCGGAGGTCGACGGGTCGCGGCGGAGGCGCGCGATCAGCTCGCCGCCGTTCATGCGGGGCATCATGAAATCGGTGGTGACGAGGTCGGGGCGCTTGCCGCCTTCGATCTGCGCGACGGCGGCGACGCCGTCGGGCGCTTCGGCCACGTCATGCCCTGCCATCTCCAGCGTCGTCCGCAGGAGGAAGCGCATGTTCGCCTCGTCGTCCACCACGATGATCTTTGCCACCCCGCGTTCCTTCCCCCGGTAACCGTGCGAATGCAGACCCGGCGATTCTCAGTCCGAGTTCACGAGGGTGAACGGATTTCTGGCCCTGTTGGTTTCGATGCGTGGCGCCGAGCTGTTCGCGCCGCTGGCAACGACGCCTGAATCAGGCCTCCGACGGCTCAGCTAACGTCACGCGCTGTTGAGACCGGCATTTCTTCGCTGGGTCGGCCTGGCCGGAGCCTTGATCGGCCTCGGGCTCCTCTCCGCGGGAAGTCAGGGCTTCGGGATCGTCATCTGGCCCGGCGTCACCAAGACTGACGTCGCGCTCGCCCTGCTGCTGGTGCTCGCCGCCGCTGCCTCGATCCCGGTAGGCCTCACCGCGATCGCCACGCGGCTGACGGCCCTCTTCCTGGCCGCGATCTTGATCGCTCGAGCGCTCGCGCAGTTCGAGTTATCCGGGCGGGCGCGGCTACTCGAGGTCGTCGTGCTTGCGTGCTTCGCACTTGCGGCGATCGAGCTGGGTCTCGCGTGCGTGGATCCGGCTTGGCTTCGGTCGCCCGGCGTGCGACGGCCGGTCCTCGGCCCGATCGCGCCGGCCGACCGGTTCGACGAAGCCGTCAGTCGTTTTCTTGCCACCGCCGCGGGACGGACGGTCGCGCTGTTCCTCGCGGCGGTCGCGGTGTCGTCGCTCACGTGGGACAGCCGGCTGGCCAACCAGGAGCACGGCCTGGACAACTCCTGGATCGGGGCGCTGTACATGGGCACCGAGCACGGGCTCAGGTTCGGCAGTCAGCTCGTGGTGGTCGGCTATGGCCCACTGGGGTTCCTGAGCTTCCCGGTGCTGATCTACCCCGGCCTCTCGGTCCTGGCCTATCTCTTCGTCGCCGTGGTGCACGTCGCCACCGTTGCCCTGCTGATCTGGGCCGCCTTCCGCATTCTTCGCAGCCGCGTTGCGGCGCTCGTGGTCGCCGGGTTGGCGATGACGTTGCTCGTCGAGCCGAGCCTGTGGCAACTCAGTTACATCGCGCCGTTGTCGTCGCTCGTCTTCGTGTGGTGCGCGCTTGCGCTCGACCTTCCAACGGATCACGTGCTCAGCCGGAGCGTCGCCTACGGCGGCGGCCTGGTTGCCGCGTTCGGCGTCCTCGCGAAGGTCTCCGTCGGCATCCTCGTCCTCGAGCTCGTCGCGTACACGATCGTGGTCGCCCGCCCGCATCGTCTGCGCGAGCTGGCGAGCTTCGCCGTCGTGGTCATCGTCGGCGTTCCGGTCTTCTGGCTCCTGAGCGGACAGGCGCTCGGCGCCCTCCCGGGCTACCTCCGGGAGACCCGCGAGGTGATCAGCGGCTACGCCGACGTCACCGGCGGCCAGATGCCCGGACACACGCTGGCCGCAGCGTTGATCGCCTTCGGAGTCGGGCTCGCCGGCACGTTCGCCTCTGCCGGTCCGACGCGGCGCCGCGTCGCTGCGTTGGCGGGGCTCGTCGCGCTGTTCATGTTCCAGAGTTACCGGGTCTCGCTCGTGCTCGGCGGGAGTCACCAGGGCATCTACTTCGTCGCCGCGGTCACGGTGTGGTTCGGGCTCTCATGGCGCAACGTGCCGCGCTCGGTCGCGGTGGGCGCCCTCGTCGCGCTGGCCCTCGTCTTCTCATGGGGAACCTCGACGTCGCTCACGTCGCTGTTCGAGTACGGCGGCTCGATCTCGCATCGCTGGGAGAGCATGCCGACCAACGTGAGCGCCGCACTGACGCCGTCGACCCGGAACGCTGCACTCGCCTCGACCAAGGCGGATCTCCGCCAGAAATACGGCCTGACACCGCAATTGCAGGCGAAGATCGGACGGGCGCCGACGCACATCGAGCCGGTCGAGGCGACGGTGGCCTGGGCGTATGGCTTCACGTGGCGGCCGGTCCCCGTCTTCCAGGCTCTCGTCGCGTACACCAAACAATTCGACGCGGAGGATGCGGCCGCGTACGCATCACCGGCACACGGGCCGAGGTACGTCGTGCGCGCGCCGGTCACGACCCCCAATCCCGACCTCATAGGGCGGTTCAGGGCGGGAGCCGCGCTCGTGTCGGAGATCT
>DASZBP010000386.1:0-23407 GCA_035943915.1 Gaiellaceae bacterium
GAGACAGTCCGCGCGTACGAGGCCGGCACGGTCGTCCCCGTCGGCGACGTCGACGCGCTCACGGACGCCGTGCGCACGCTGCTCACGGATGGGGACGCACTCGCGAGCGCGCGGGCGGGCGCCGAGCAGGCGCGCGACGAGCTCACGTGGGACGCAGCCGCGCGGCAGCACCTCGAGCTGTACCGGGAGCTCGTGTGATGTTCGGCTCGCGCTTCAAGTCGATCGTCGCGTCTCAGCTCGACCTCTTCGCGCGCGAGAACCAGCTTCTGCTCAAGCGAATCGCAGACTCGCTCGACGAGTACAACCGGGCCGAGCGCGACGAGGCCGAGGAGCTGTTCGGCGACTACATGGACGCGCATGCGGTCGCGGCAGAGATACTCGAGGAGATGCGCGATCACTACGCACGCACGCTCGAGGATCCTGACGAGTATGTCGAGGTGTTCAACCGCGGCGTGCAGAAGCGCTGGCCCGTGACGGCCACGGAGTTGGACTAGTGCCTCACCCCGCCACACATGCCCGCCGCTCGCCTGCGATCACACGGCGCGCTGCCGCGTCCTCGGTCGCGGCGATAGCTTCAGCTATCACCACTCCCTGCGTCCTTACATCGCTTGGTGCTCGCAACCGAGCGACTGGGCGGCGTAGCGGGGCGAGGCACTGATGGCCGAGCGGATCGAGGACTATGCGCTGATCGGAGACCTGCAGACGGCCGGGTTGATCGGCCGCAGCGGCTCCATCGACTGGATGCCCTTTCCGAAGTTCGACTCCAGCTCGACGTTCGGAGCGCTGCTCGGCGGCTCTGAGCACGGCCGCTGGCTGATGGCGCCGGTGTCGGGCGGCCCGGCAACCGAGCGCCGCTACCGCAAGGACACGCTCATTCTCGAGTCCGAGTGGGAAACGCCGACGGGGCGTGTGCGTGTCATCGACTTCATGCCGCCGCGCGAGACGAAGCCGGACATCGTGCGGATCGTCGAAGGGCTCGACGGCGAGGTCGACTTGCGTACGGAGCTCATCATCCGGCTCGACTACGGATCCGTCGTCCCGTGGGTACTGCGACACGACGCGCGCACGCTGCTCGCCGTGGGCGCGCCGGACGCGCTCACTCTGCGCACGCCGATCGAGCTGCGTCCGGAGGGCATGACGCACACGGCGCAGTTCCGCGTCCGCAAGGGTGACCGCGTCCCGTTCGTCCTCACCTGGTTCCCGGCGCAGGAGGACGTCCCGCGTCCTGTCGATGCGGAGCAGGCGCTCGTCGACACGGAACGCTTCTGGCTCGACTGGATGGGCGGCTGCCGCTACGAGGGCAAGCACGCGGAGGCGGTGCGCACGTCGCTCGTCGTTCTGAAGGCGCTGACGTACGAGCCGACCGGCGGCATCATCGCCGCGCCGACGACATCGCTTCCGGAGAAGATCGGCGGCGAGCGCAACTGGGACTACCGCTACTGCTGGCTCCGCGACGCAACGTTCACGCTGTACGCGCTGATGAACGCGGGCTTCATCCACGAGGCCTCGGCGTGGCGCCACTGGCTGCTGCGCGCCGTCGCGGGCGACCCTGCGAAGGCGCAGATCCTCTACGCCGTCGGCGGGCAGCGGCGGATCATGGAGTACGAGCTCGACTGGCTGCCCGGGTACGCCGGCTCGCGCCCCGTGCGCATCGGCAACGCCGCGCACGAGCAGTTCCAGCTCGACGTGTACGGCGAAGTGATGGACGTCCTCCATCAGGCGCGCGTGCACGGCATCGAGGCCGACGACCACGCGTGGTCGTTCCAGCGCACGCTGATGGACTTCCTCGAGTCCGTCTGGGATCAGCCGGACGAAGGCATCTGGGAGGTTCGCGGCCCGCGCCGGCACTTCGTGCATTCGAAAGTCCTCGCGTGGGTCGCGTTCGACCGCGCCGTGCAGACCGTGGAGAAGCTCGGCCTCGAGGGGCCGGTCGACCGCTGGCGGCGCGTTCGCGCGGACATCCACGAAGAGGTCTGCCGCGAGGGGTTCAACGTGAAGCTGAACTCGTTCACGCAGGCGTACGGCTCGGATGAGCTGGACGCCTCGACGCTGCTGATCCCGATTCTCGGCTTCCTGCCGCCCGACGATCCGCGCGTGATCGGGACAGTCGAAGCGGTCCAGCGTGAGCTGACGCGCGACGGCTTCGTCGAGCGGTACGTGACGCACGACTCCGAGCACGAGGTGGACGGGCTGCACGGACGCGAGGGCGTCTTTCTGCCGTGCTCGTTCTGGCTCGTGGACGCTCTCGTCCTGATGGGTCGCAACGCCGAGGCGCAGGAGCTGTTCGACCGATTGCTGGACCTGCGTAACGACCTCGGGCTGATCTCGGAGGAGTACGACCCCGGCGAGAAGCGCCTGCTCGGCAACTTCCCGCAGGCGTTCACGCACGTCGGGCTCGTCAACTCGGCGTACAACCTCTCGCATCACCAGGGCACCGCCGACCAGCGCCCGGGATGAGCGTGTCGTGGCCCGAGGTGAGGACGCGCCGGCTCGAGCGGTGCGGCCTGCTTCGACGTGAGGGCACGATGCTCGATGCCGCCCGCGCGATGTGCGCCGTGCAGGCGCAGGTACAGGTGTCGGGAGAGATCCAGCTCGCGATCCGCTGCGCGACCTCCCAGGACGAGGTGCGCACAGCGTTGTGGGAGCAGCGGTCACTCGTGAAGGCGTGGACGATTCGCGGGACGCTGCATTTCCATGCCGCCGACGACTTCGCCACGTGGTTCTCGGCGACACGCGGCGAGCGCGGCGCGCTGGAGGAGTGGCGCGACCCGCGAGGAGAGCTCCATCCTGCGCTGACGGCGAAACAGGTCGACGCGACACATACGGCGCTCGAAGCTGCACTCGCGGACGGGCCGCGCACGCGCGAGGAGCTCGCTGCCGCCGTGCGCCCTGCAGTCCGGTCTCGCGTGCTCGCAGGCTTTGCGTTCTTCACCGGCGATCTCGTGCAGGGACCGCCGCGCGGCGCGAGGGTGACGCTCGCGTTGCCGGGCGTGAGGCTCGTCTCGCGCGGCAAGGCCCGTATCGAAGCGTGCCGGCGCTTCCTCTACACGTACGGGCCGGCACGCGCGACGGAGATGCGCGAGTGGCTCGGGTTCGACGCGCCGCTCGACGAGGTCGGTGTCGAGGAGATCGAGGTCGAAGGCCGGCGCACGCTCGTGCTCGCCGGCGACACGGAGTTCCCTGCGCCGGTGCCGAGCGTCCGGCTGCTGCCGGAGTACGACGGTTATGTGATGGCGAGTCGAGAGCGCGAGCAACTCGTCCCGCCCAAGGTGCGCGAGCAGGTCGCCGCACACGGCCGCGGGCGCTACGAAGGCCCGGCCGGCGTGCGGTTCCTGATGATCGACGGTGTCGCCGCCGGGTTGTGGGAGCGCAAGAAGACTGCGAAGCGGATCGAGATCGCCGTCACGCCGGCGGTGCGCCTGACGAAGGCCCAGCGCGCAGAAGTCGAGGTCGAGGCCGAGCGGATTGCGCGCTGCTTCGGCGCCGAGCTGTCGCTCAGTGTGACCAGCGTTCCTCGACCCGCCGCGTCTTCCAGATGACGATCGACGCGGCCCAGGTCGCGACGAACAGGCCGACGACGAGGTAGCCCGCGTCGTTCAGGCCGAGCCAGGTGCGCTGCGCGACGAGCTGCACGAGCTCGAGCCCACCGATGCCGAGGGCGACGGTCACCGAGAGCGCCGTGACGGTGATGTTGTAATAGACCTTCCGCACCGGGCTCGAGAACGCCCAGCCGTACGCGTGGCTCATGAACGCCCCGTCGATCGTGTCGAGGAGCGACATGCCGGCGGCGAAGAGCAACGGCAGCGCAATCACCGCGAGGAACGGCAGGTGCCGCCCGGCTGCGCCTGCCGACAGCGCGAGGAGGCCGACCTCGGTCGCGGTGTCGAACCCGAGACCGAACAGGAAGCCGAGCGGGTACATCTGCCAGCTCGCATGGATGCGGTCTCCGATCCGCCGCAGGATGCCGCGGCTCATCAACCCGCGATCCATCAGCCGCTCCTCGAGGCGCGCTTCGTCGAGCGTCTCGCGGCGCATGCCGCGGAAGATCCCGACGATGTCGACGAGGACGAGCAGGTTGAGCACGCCGATCGCCATGAGGAACGTCCCACTCACGCCCGTGCCGACGATGCCGCCCCAGTGCTGGAACGACGGGATCTTCGCCTTCACGCTCGCAGTCGCGAGCCCGAGCCCGGTCGCGAGCGCGAACACGACGCTCGAGTGCCCGAGCGAGAAGAAGAAGCCGACCGCAAGCGGCTTCTGTTCCGGGTCGTCGGCGAGCAGCTTTCGTGTCGTGTTGTCGATCGCCGCGATGTGGTCGGCGTCGAACGCGTGACGTAGCCCGAAGGTGTACGCGAGCGCGCCCAGTCCGACGAGCGACGGCGCGGCGCCCGCGTAGTACGCGAGCAGGCCGATGCCGGCCACGTGCAGGGCGAGGATCGCCGACCCGAGGGCTGTTGCTCGCCGCCAGGGCATCTCAGTGCACCTTGGGCAGCGCCCGGACGGTCATCGCGACGCCCGCGACGACGATGACGAGGGCCGACACGGCCGGTAGCGCGCGGATGAGCACGCCTTCGAAGCTCCGGCGTGCGAACGCCTGCTTCGCGACGACTGCAGCCAGCCCCAGCGCCGTGATCGACAGCGCGAGCCCGACCGAGAACGCGACGATCAGGACGAGCCCGAACGCGAGCCGGTGCAGCGAGATCGCCGCGAGCAGCACGACGAGCGCCGACGGGCACGGGAGCAGCCCGCCCGAGACGCCGACCGCGAGCAGGCTGCGGTGGTCGTGGTGGTGGTCGTGATCGTGGTGGTGGTGATGCGCGTGCCGGAACCTGGCGCGAAGGACGGTGATCCCGATCGAGACCACCATCACGCCGGCAGTCAGGTTGATCCATGGGTAGAGGCGGTCGGGGACGATCCACTGCGACAGCCCGAGTGTCACGAGCCCGAGCGCGAACACCCCGACGGTGTGGGTGACGGTCACGATCGCGCCGAGCAGCGCAGCATCCTTTGCGGTGCCGCGCTTGCCGACGAGGTACGCCGCGACGATCGTCTTGCCGTGCCCCGGCGAGAGGGCGTGTGCCGCGCCCCAGAAGAGCGCTGCCGCGAGCGACGCGAGGATCACGAGCAGGCTCAGATGGCGGCGGCCGATCAGCGTCGTGAAGCCGGAGTCCGAGATGCGATCCGGTGCCTCGAGCGCCTTGCCCGTGGTCAGTTGCGGCGCCGCATCAGGCATCGGTGCGAGTTGCGCTGCCGCTGAAGTCACGTCGAGCGGGCTCTGTAACAGGCTCTTTGGGTACGCGTGCAGCTCGTCCGAGAGGCTCTTCGTCGTCGCGCCGAAGACGATCTCCTTCCAGCCGAGGCGGCCCGTGTAGTTCGCGTCGTGAACCGTCACTCGTTCGGCCCCGTCGAAGCGCGGGCCGCGGAGGATGAGTTCCAGCCGCATCGTGTGCAGGCCGGCGACGCCGAGCGGGAACGCAAGCGCGTGCTTGACCGGCAGGAGCGTTGCCGGACGGCCGCCGATCGTCACGTGGAGGTTGCGCGCGATGCGGCCGGCGTACGCATTCGCGTTCACGCCCTCCTGACGGGCCTGGTAGGTCGGGATCTCGGCGAGGTCGAGCACGTAGCGCACGTAGAGACGGTGGCCCGACACCTGGACGCGAGCGAAGCGGTTGATCGTGAAGTTGCCGAGCGGGTGCGCGGCCGCGACTCCGGGGAGCGCGAGTGCGGCCAGCGCGACTGCGAGGACGAGGAGCTTCTTCATCGTGCGAGTCCTTTCCGTGCGACGGGGGCCCAGATGAGCGAGAAGCGTGGGTTGAGGGCGAGAGCGCGCGCGTAGTACGACCGCGCGTCGCCGCCGAGGCAGGCGGCGATGTAGCCGCGGTGGAAGAGCTTCACGGGGTCCTGCGTGTGCAGGCGCAGCGCGCGCTCCGACCGCGGCAGTGCAGCTCTGCACTCGCCATTGCGCGCGAGCGCCCAGCTGAGGACGTCGTCGCCGAGGATGCTCGGCCGCTCCGTGTAGCCCTTGCGCGCGAGCTGCAGGGCGCGTGGCAGGTCGATGCCGTGGTCGACGTCGAAGAGTGCGATGTCGAGATCGTTTCGCACACCGTTCGCGGCGAGCAGCTTCTGGATGACGGGGATCAGCGCGTACTCGCGGCGCGCCGCGCGTGTGTGGCCCGTCGCCTGCTTGAGGTCGCCGAGTAGGCCGACGTACTGGGGCAGCGGTACCTTCGCGACGGCTTCCGCCTCGAGGCGCGCTGCGGAGCGGAGGTTGCCGAGGCTCGTCTCGGCCTGCGCCATGCCGTCGAGGGCGAAGTAGTACGAGGGAAAGAGCGCGAGCGCGTCGCGCATCTCCGCGACGGCGTGGCTTGCGCGCCCCGAGTTCAGGTACAGCAACCCGAGCTGGACGTGTGTCCACGCCGACGCTTCGCGCTCGCCGACCGCGGCGGAGGACGCGAGCGACATCGCACGAATCGCGCCGCGTGTGTCGCCAAGGAGCTCGCGGGCGTAGGACACGCGTGCGTATGAGGCGACGTCCGGCTTGATCGCGTTCATGTGATCGAACGACGCGAATGCCTGCGGGTAGCGGCCGAGCTCGAGCTCTGCGTCGCCGATCACGCCGTACACGCCGGCGGTGGTCGGCGAGATCCGCTTTGCACGTAGCCCAAGCGCGAGCGCGCGGCGAAATTGGTGGCGCGACAGCGCGAGCTGCCCGAGGCCGGCGGTCGCGATGAGATCGTTGCGGTCGAGGCCGAGCGCGCGGTCGAGGATCCCTTGCGCCTTGCCGTAGTAGGACGGGTCGGCCGTCTCGCGTGCGCGCTGTTGGTACGCGAGACCGAGCGTGTCGAGCGCCTTGGAGCTGTGCGGATAGATCCGCAGCTCCGCCTGGAGGCCGGCGATCTCCGACTTCGTGTCGCCGGCGGAGAAGCCCTTCTGGAGCTCGGCCGCGACAGCCGTCGGCAGCGCGTCGCCGGGGCCGGCGGCCGCGCGCCCCGGGCGGAGCACGCCGCCGAGGGCGAGGACGGCGGCGGCCAGTACCGCCGCCGTCCCTGCGATGAGCAGACGCCCCTTCATCTAGCCGGACGTCTTCGTCGCCTGGCTCTTGGTGTTGTCGAAGCCGCTGAACGGTGCGGCGACGTACGGGAACGACGAGAGGTTCGGAACGTCGTTCGCGTCGACTCCGTCGCCGAGCGGCAGCTTGTGACCGAGCAGCTCGCCGGCCACGACCCGCTCGTCGATGTCGATGACGTCGTCGGCGAGGCGCCGGCCGTTCGGATACCCGGCCAGGTCGCCGCCGATCACGCCGAGGCGGTTCACCATGCCTGCGGGCGTCGGCGGGATCGACAGGTTGAGCCGGAGCTCATCCGCAAGCGTCGCGCCGGTGTAGTTGAGCTTCGGGTTGGCCAGCCCCGTGAGCAGCACGCTGACGAGGTCGGTGCGGTTGGTCTGTGGATACGGCCCGAACTGCGGGTAGAGCTTCTGCAGCACCGCCGCCAGGATCGGCGTCTTGTAGTACTGCGCGAACTGCTTGTCCTGCGCGGGGCTCGTGCTGTTCCAGTAGTCCTTCTTCCCGGTCGGGATCAGCACCTCGTTGATCAGCGGGTTGCCGAGGCGGCTCACCTGCACCCAGCGGGTGCGGGCCTTGCCGTGGCTCACCGTGACGCGCTGGCGATCGGTCGCCGACCAGATGCCGACCACATGGTTCGAGCTGTTGTCGACCAGCGACTTCGGCACCTGCAGTGCGATCGAGTGCACGCCGTAGCCGGCGAGGAAGTCCTTGCCGCCGCCGGTCGCGCCGGTGCCGTGGCGGATCGCCACGAGGTCGAAGATCGCGCCAACATCGGCGAAGAACGGGTCGTCACGCTGGCCGGCGAAGATCGTCGTGCCGTCCGTGAGCGTGTGGACGCCCTTCGCCGCGAGCGACGCATAGTTCGGCGTCGAGCGCGGGCCGATGTTGTCGGGCGGCGTCAGCAGCCCCTTCCCGACGATGGTCGACTTGCCGTGCTCGACCTTCGTCACCGTGTACGACTGCTGCGTGTTGCCGAGGAAGAACTGGCTCGGCAGGTTCTTGAACCGGACGTACCAGCTGATGTCCGGCCGGCCGTCACCGTTCGTGTCGGCGTAGATGTCGTAGCGAGCAGTCGAGCTGAACGTGTAGTAGTTCGGCCCGGCCGCCGGATCCTCGCCGGGTATCCAGTTCGAGATGATCGTCGCGGTCGACGGCTTGTCCGGCGACACGAACGCGTAGAGGTCCGTGTTGTCGGCCGTCGGATCCTGCGAGATCAGGGGAGCCTCGCGGTGACTGGATGCCGCCGCCGTCCCCGGTCCGCCGCTGCGTGTAGCAACGACGACTCCGAGCACTGCGGCAACGGCAGCCACGAGCAGGCCCAATGCGAGCTTCCTCACGTCGTCTCCCTTTGTTGTCGGTGGCCTCGGGGGTTGAAGTCGGCCACCGTTGTTGCGGCGTATTCGCCCGGCTGCGCCTATCGGTTCGATCAGCGATGGCCGAAGTGGTGCGCGCGCGGCAACGCCGACGTGACCTCCGCGTCGGCGGCTGCCTTCCGCGCGAGCGGGCCGAGCGAGATCACCTCGCGTACGAGCAGGTTCACGTTGCGGTCGTGGCGCTCGAGCTTGCCGCGCGCGAGCAGCAGCGGCTCGCCGCGAATCACCGCGCGGTACTGCTCGTAGACCTGCGGCGGCACGATCAGGTTCGCCTGGCCGTGCTCGTCCTCGAGCAGCATGAAGACGACGCCGTTCGCGGTCGCGGGACGCTGCCGTGCGATCGCCATGCCTGCGACCTGCAGCTGCGTGCCGTTCGGCGTGTCGAGGAAGTCGGCCGTCGTCGCGACACCTGCCGGGAGATGCGGGCGCAGCAGCTCCAGCGGATGCACGCCCACGGACAGCGAGGTGTGCTTGTAGTCGGCGAGCATCCGCTCCCACGACGTCTGCTCGGGCAGCTCGGGGATCTCCGCAGTCTGCTCGAGCGGCAAGGCGAGCTGGCGGTTGCCGCCGCCGACCGACTCGCCGCGCGTCGTAACGCCGAGCTCCCAGAGAAGCTGCCGCCGTGCCCCCCACTCGTCGCATGCGCCTGCCGCGACAAGTGCTTCGAGCACGTCCTGCTTCACCGACGACCGTCGCGCCAGCTCTCCGATCGCGCGGTACGGCCGCGCGGACGCGATCGCCTCGGCATCGGCTGCACCAACCGCCTGCACATATCCGAGCCCGACGCGCACAGCGCCGTCCTCGAGCGCGCACTTCGCCTCGGAGTGGTTGATGTGCGGCGGCAGTACCTCCACTCCGCGCTTCTGCGCGTCGCGCACGAGCGTCGCCGGCGGGTAGAAGCCCATCGGCTGCGCGTTCATCAGCGCGCACAAGAACTCTGCCGGGTAGTAGCGGCGCAGCCACGACGACTGGTACGCGAGCAGCCCGAACGCTGCGGCGTGCGACTTCGGGAAGCCGAAGCCCGCGAAGCCGACGAGCTTGTCGTAGATCGAGTTCGCCGTCGTCTCGTCGATGCCGTTGCCGCGGCAGCCTTCGACGAAGCGCGGCCGGAACGCCTCGATCGCCTCCTCGCTGCGCTTGCGGGACATCGCGCGGCGCAGTCCTTCCGCCTCGCCGATCGAGAATCTCGCCGCCGCCATCGCGACGTCGAGCACCTGATCCTGGAAGACGACGACGCCGAGCGTGTCGCGCAGACACTCGCGCAGGCACTCGTGCTCGACGGGCGGCTCGAACGAGGGATCTGCGCGCTTCGCATGGCGGTGCTTCACGTACGGATGCACCGCCTTGCCCTGGATCGGTCCCGGCCGCACGAGTGCGACCTGCACGGTGAGGTCATCGAGGCTCTCGGGCCGCGTCTGCAGGAGGCTCTGCATCTGCGCGCGGCTCTCGATCTGGAACACGCCGACCGTGTCTGCCGCCTGGATCTCCTTGTAGACCTCCGGGTCGTCGAGCGGGATGCGCGACAGGTCGATCGGCTCGCCGCGCACGCGCGCGATGCGGTCGACGCAGTCCTCGACGGCGGAAAGCATCCCCAGCCCGAGCAGGTCGATCTTCAGGAAGCCGGCGTCGCCGCAGCTGTCCTTGTCCCACTGGCAGATCTGCCGGCCCGCCATCGCCGCCGGCTGCACCGGAACGAGGTCGATCAGCGGCCGCGTGGAGATGACCATGCCGCCCGGGTGCTGGCTGATGTGGCGCGGCAGCCCGGCGATCTCCCGCGTCAGCTCGCGGAACGCGTCCCAGCGCGGGCCGGTGTGCGTGCCGGGCAGGCCGTCGAGCTCCTCGCCGACCTTGTCCGCGTGCCAGCCGTCGGTGACGCGGGCCAGACGCTCGAGCTCCGCGAATGGCAGACCGAGCGCCTTGCCGACGTCGCGGATCGCCCCGCGCGAGCGATACGTCGAGAAGCTCGCGACGAGCGCCGCGTGCTGGCGGCCGTAGCGCTCGGTGACGCGGACGATCAGCTTCTCGCGGATCTCGCGCGGGAAGTCGAGGTCGATGTCGGGCACCGCGACCATCTCGTCGTTGATGAAGCGGCCGAGCGACAGGCCCGCCTTCACCGGGTCGACGTGCGAGAGGCCGGTGAGGTAACAGACGATCGAGCCGACGCTCGAGCCGCGGCCACGTCCCGGCGGCAGCGCATGCCGCGGGCTGCCGGGACCGCGCACCTCGAGCGCGCAGGCGCGCGCCAGCTCGAGCACCTCCCAGTGCAAGAGGAAGAAGCCGGCGAGCCCGAGCCGGGCGATCAGCTGCAGCTCGTCCTCGAGCCGGTCGAGCGCGCGCTGCCGGTAGCCGTTCGTGTACCGCTCGCGGAACTCGCGCTCGCAGATGTCGCGCAGCTGCTTGTCGGCCGGGTCGGCGCCGTCGGAGAAGTCCGGGTAGCGATAGCCGAGCTCCTGCGTCAGGTCGAAAGTGCAGCGGTCGGCGATCTCGCGTGTGCGTAGCGCCGGGTCGTGCTGCAGCCGGTCGAGCATCTCCTCCGGCGCGGCGAGGACGCTCTCGTGGTTGCCGCGCCGTTCGCGCTCGCAGCCATCGAGCGACGTGCGGCAGCGGATCGCGACGAGCGCGTCCTGCAGGCGCGCGCGCCGCATGTGGTGCGCATGAACGTCACCTGTCGCCACGGTCGGCACGCGCAGGTGGTCGGCGAGCTCCTGCAAGCGTGCGTTGCGCCGCGCATCACCGCGTTCGTAGGGACGCTGCAGCTCGACGTAGAACGCATTGGGAAACGCACGCGCGAGCTGCTCGGTGCGCTTCGCGTCGACGATCCCGAGACCCTGCCGCGCGCAGCCCGACAGCGCGACGAGCCCCTCCCCATGCTCCGCGACGAACTCGACGCTCGTCTGCGGCGGCAACAGCTCACGCTCCCTGCCCTCGACGCGCGTGCCGGCGTGCGCGTCGGTGAGGATGCGGCAGAGGTTCGAATAGCCGCGCTGTGTCTCGCAGAGCAGCGTGATGTGCGCATCGCCATCCAGGGTCACCTCGGCACCGGTGATCGCGCGCACGCCCAAATGCTTCGCTGCGTGCGCGAACTCGAGCGAGCCGTAGACGCCGTTGTGGTCGGTCAGCGCAAGCGCGTCGTAGCCCAGCTCGGCGGCGCGCGCGGCGAGCTCCTCCGGGAGCGACGCGCCATCGAGAAACGAGTACGACGAGTGTGCATGGAGCTCCGCGTACGTCACGCGCGTTGCGTGAACCAGGAGCCGTTCTCGTCGTCCCGGTAGACGACGGTGTTCTCGCCGCTCTCGAGCACGACGTCGAAGTAGCGGCGCGCGACGGGGTCGTCGGTCCACCAGCGGTCGACGACGCGCCACTCCTCCCGCACGGTCGCGACCGACTGTCGGTTCACGCGCTTCGGGATGCCGCTTGCCTGCGCCTCGACGAGCGCGGGCCGCGGCGCGTTCAGTCGTCTCGCGGTACGAGCAGCGCGCGCGCTTCCGGGATGCGTGACCACGGAGCGACCTCCACCACCGTCGAGACCCCACCTGCACCAACGGCCGCGCGCACCTGGCGCAGCCCTTCGCGCAGCCTGCCCTTCATCACTTCACCCTCGGCCGCGACGAGCTCGAGTTGCTCACCGGTGTGCTCGGCCAGCTCGCAGATCTCGATCCGCAGCTTGAGCGCGGGCGCCGGCAGCTCTGCGAGCTTCGGCGCGAGCGCGAGGCGCAGCCGTGCCGGATCGGCGGTCGGCTCGCGCAGCGTCACCGTCCGGCGCCACGAGGCGCCGCCGACCAGCCGCGCCCACACCGCGACCTTTCTCGGCGGCCGCCCCGCGCGTTCCGGGCGTGCGAGCAGGCGATCGACCAAGACGCCGAGTCCTCGCCGGAGGGTGAGGTCGTTTCCCACCGCCTCCGGGAACTCGAGCGTCTCGTGGAGGGCGGATGCCGGACGTCTCGGCGCGACCCTCCCGTCCTGCTCGCCTCTCGCCAGACCCCAGGCGTGCCGGCCGGCCGGCCCCAACCGCTCGGCGACGGCACCGCCTGGTAGCCCGGCAAGCTGTCCGATCGTCTTGACCCCGAGCTCCTCCAGCTGCTCGTACCGGTCGCGCTCCAGCGGGAGCAGCGTGAGCGGCAGCGGCGCGAGGAACGAGCGCGTGCGGTCGTCGGAGACGATCAAGGCCTGGCCCGGCCGCGCCACGTTCGCGGCGGCGAGGGCGGCGAAGCGGCGGTCGGCGGCGCCGGCCCGCGCGTCCCAGGCCGTGCCGACGGCGGCGAGCGCGCGCTTCAGCGCGGGCTCGAGGCCGCCGTAGAGGCGCTCGACGCCCTTCGTCTCGAAGTAGACCGTTCCCGGCTCGACCGGCTCCACCTGGAAGCCCGCGTCCTCGAGCCGCCGGAGGATCTCCTCCCACGAGTGCTCCGACGTGGCCGGGTCCTGCTCGATCAGCTCGAGCTGCGGGCACATCGCCAGCGCCTCGCCGAGCCGCATCCCCGGCCGTACGCCCTTCGCGTGCGCCGCGGCCGTCACCGAGCCGACCAGCTGCTCCTTCCCGGGCAGCGGCGCGAGCGCCACCGGCTTCGTCTGCAGCCCGGGCTTGAGCCTCATTGCGGCTCGCAAATCGAAGGCCGGGATGACAACTGAGGCGATCACGGGAACGTATGTTCTACACGAACACATGTTCTCCTGTCAAGATGGCATGAATAGGCCGGTGGAAGCTGCTCTGGAAGCGTGGATCCGCGAGCACGTCGAGCCCACCGGTCCCCCTGAGCTGACGCACGAGCGCCCGTGGGCGTCGGTCTGGCGCGTGCCCGCTGCCGGCGGCCCCGTGTGGTTCAAGGCGTGCGCGCCCGTGCAGGCCTTCGAGTCGCGCCTGACGGCCGACCTGGCGCGGCGCCACCCCACCCTGCTTCCGGAGGTGCTCGCCCATGACGACGAGCGGGCCTGGCTGCTGCTCGGCGACCTGGGCAGCCATCACGGGATCGCCGGCATCACGCTCGACGCGTATCTGGAGCTGCTGCCGCGCTACACCGAGCTGCAGCGCGCAGAAGCGGCGCACACGGCCGAGCACCTTGCACACGGTGTTCCCGACCGACGCCTTGCACACCTTCCCGCCGAGCTCGACGAGCTCGTCGCTGCCGACCTGCCGCTCGAGCCCGACGAGATCACGCGTCTCCAGACGTTTGCGCCGAGATTCGAAGAGCTCTGCGCCGAGCTCGCGTCATACGGCGTGCCGGAGACGATCCAGCACGACGACCTGCACGGCAACAACCTCTACCCGCACGAAAGCGGCACGCGGATCCTCGACTGGGGCGACTCCTCGATCGGGCATCCGTTCTTCTCGTTCACGCAAGCGTTCCGGCACACGCCGCCGGAGTGGCACGACGCGATGCGCGCCGCGTATGTCGAGGCATGGGACGTGCCACGAGCGTGCGCCGACCTGGCGAGTCGCCTGTGCTGGTTCGCCTACGTCGCCGGTCCCGCCTTCGTCGACGACCGTGACGGCTTTGCGGTCGAGCTGCGCGAAGCCCTCGCGCAGATCTAGCTGCGCTCGAGGACGACGACCGGGATCTCGCGGTCGGTCTTCGTCTGGTACTCGTCGTAGTGCCGCCAGACCTCGTTCGCCTTGCGCCACAGTCGCTCGCGCTCCTCGCCTTCCGCGGTGCGCGCACGCGCGGCGAAGACCTCGTCCTTCACCTGCAGCTCGACGGTCGGATCCTTCTCGAGGTTCAGGTACCAGCCGGGATGCTCCGGAGCTCCGCCCTTCGATGCGACGATCACGTAGTTGTCGCCGTCCTGCGCATAGATCAGCGGTGTCGTGCGCGGCTCGCCCGACTTGCGGCCCTTGGTCGTCAGCAAGAGGATCGTCGACCCTTCGCGCCACTCGTGCCCGACCTCGCCGCCCGTCTCGCGATAGCGGCGGACGTGCTCGTCCCCGAACAGGTTCTCGGCCTCACTCATCCCAGTCTCCTTCCACCAGCAACAGCTTGGACTCCTCGAGAGAACGCGTCTCGTGCCATTCGCCTTCCTGCCACTCGACCGCGTCCCCGGCATGCAGCTCCTCCGCGTCCTCGCGGGTCGCACAGATCACGTGACCTGCCAGCACGACGAGGAGCTGGCGTGACGCCGCCTCGTGGCCGCCGATCCGGCCGTCGAGCGTCACGAGCGACACCTGGAACGTCTCGCCGCGCGCGACCCGAGAATGCGTGAACCCGGTCGAGCCGAAGTGCTCGATCTCGCGGGAGGGGAACTTGACGACACGCACCAGGGATACGCTAGCCGCCGTGTCCACGCTCGACACCGCCCGCTACTGCTACCGCCACCCCGACCGCGAGACCGGCCTCTCGTGCTCCGAGTGCGGGCGCCCCATCTGTTACGAGTGCATGACGCCGGCACCCGTCGGGCTGCGCTGCCCCGAGCACTCCGGCAAGGCGCTGGGCGTCCAGAAGATCACGCGGCCGGCGCAACGCGCTGCGACGACGAACTGGCGCCGCGCGAATGCCGTGACGATGGGCCTCATCGCCGTCAACGTGCTCGTCTATCTCGCCGAGCTGTTCGAAGGCGGCAGCACGGACGGGACGAACAACACGATCTTCAACCACGGCGTCCTGTTCGGGCCATACGTCGGACAGGGTGACTGGTGGCGCGTCTTCACCGCGATGTTCCTCCACTACGGGCCGATCCACCTCGCGATGAACATGTACTCGCTGTACTTCGCCGGGACGCTGCTCGAGCACATCATCGGCCGCTGGCGGTTCGCGCTCCTCTACCTCGCGTCGGGGCTTGCGGGCTCGGCCGGCGCGCTGCTGTGGTCGCCCACCGCAGCGACCGTCGGCGCGTCCGGCGCGATCTTCGGGATCCTCGGCGCGCTCTTCGTGCTCGAGCGCAAGCGCCACATCGCGACGGGCGGCCAGATCGCCGGCCTGATCGTGCTGAACCTCATCTTCACGATTGGCTTCGCGAGCTTCATCTCGGTCGGTGCCCACTTCGGCGGCCTGATCGGCGGTGTCGCCTTGATGTGGGTGATGCTGCAGTTCCGGGCGTCGTGGATGTACAGCGTCGCGGGCGCAGTCGCCCTCGTCGTCGCGTCGGCGCTGATCGCGTACTACAAGACGCGCGGCTACGCGTAGACGATGGCCGCCGTGTGCGGCGCCAGCTTCAGCTCGGTGACGTAACGCGTCGTGATCCTCGTGCTCGTCGACCCGTCGGACGAGACGAGCCCGCCTCCGTGGAAGACGAGGAGCTTCCCGTTTGCGGGGACCGTCTGCGGCGTGTCGGAAGCGTTGACGAAGACGCGGCCCTTCTCGAAGTTGCGCCATGCGTACGCCCCGTAATGCGTCGTGCCCAGCGGCCGGCCGAGATCGACGTCGTACTCGGGCCACCACTCCGCCTGCATCGACGTCTCGATGTTCACGTACGACTGCGGCCCCTGCACCAGCAGATACGACGCGACGTCGAACAGGCGATCCGCCGCAGTCTTCGGATAGCTCTGCGCGATCAGGATGCGCCCAGGCGTGGAGACCGACAGGGCGCGGCGCTGCTGCAGCAGCCAGTCCGCGGGCGCATAGCCGGCGCCGAAGCCCTCGATCATCACGCCGGCGATGTGCGCGTAGCTCGTCTTGTCGCGCGTCGTCACCCACGAGCCGACGTTCGCGACGACCGGCTTGCGCACGGTGCGCTGCACGTACGGCAGCCACCTCGCGAGCCGCGCCGACCAGGCGTGCTCGAACGGTAGGTCGAGGTCGGGTAGCGGCGGGAACCACGCGGAGCCCCCGAACTCGTTCGGCACCGACGACGAATCGAGGAACACACCCCACGCCCCGGTGTCTGCGACCTGCCGCTTCAACTGCTTCGTGAAGAACAGGCGCCAGGACCGGTTGTTCGTATCCATCAGGTGCCAGCCCCACTGCTTCATGTACTCGCGCTTGCCGTTGAACTCGTAGAACCACTGGCTCTGGACGCGCGCGGGCCACTCGGGCACCCAGCGGCTGCCGTCGATGATCTGCGTGTGCCGCCCGAGGCCGATGCCGAGGCGGTACTGCAGGACGCGGAAGTGCGGGTTGATCGCCTTCAGCGCGTCGATCTGCGGCCGCGTCAACTTCTGCGAGCCCGCTTCGTGCGTAGCGACGAATCGCACCTGCGCGGAGGTCAGGTTGCTCGCGAGCTGGTCGTCCCAGACGCGCACTGTCGGCGGCTGGGCGAGAAGCGCAAGAGCGAGCAGCGCGGTCGCGACCATCGTCAGCCGCCGGCGGCGACGTACTCGGCTGCGCCGGACGCTGTCAGCGCCGCCTGCGCGGCCGCGAGGCGGGCGAGCGGCACGCGGAACGGCGAGCAGGACACGTAGTCGAGCCCGAGGCTGTCGCAGAACGCGATAGAGCTCGGCTCGCCGCCGTGCTCGCCGCAGATGCCGAGCTTGATGTCGGGCTTCGCCGCCCGCCCCCGCTCCACGGCGATCCGCATCAGGTCGCCGACGCCGGACTGGTCGAGCACCTCGAACGGGTTGCGCTGCAGCACGCCGTCCTGCAGATAGCGCGTGAGAAACTTTCCCTCCGCGTCGTCACGTGAGAATGCGAGCGTCGTCTGCGTCAGGTCGTTCGTGCCGAACGAGAAGAAGTCCGCGTGCTCGGCGATCTCGTCGGCGCGGATCGCGGCACGCGGCACCTCGATCATCGTCCCGACGAGGTGCGCGACCTCGGGCGCCTCCTCGCTCCAGATCTCCTCGGTCATCGCGCGCAGGCGGCGCAGCTCCTCGCCGAAGCCGACCAGCGGGTGCATCACCTCGACGAGCGGCGCCTCGCGGGTCCGCTCCTGCACCGCGCGCGCGGCACGTGCGATCGCGCGGATCTGCATCTCGTAGATCTCCGGGTACATCAGCCCGAGCCGGCAGCCGCGCGTGCCGAGCATCGGGTTCGACTCGTGCAGCGCCCGGATCCGCGCGCGCATGCGCTCGCTGGTTGCCTGCTTCTCGTCCGGCAGGAACTCGTGCAGTGGCGGGTCGAGCAGGCGGATCGTCACGGGCAGCCCCGCCATCGCCTCGAAGATCCCCTCGAAGTCGGACTGCTGGAACGGCAGCAACCGGTCCAGCGCCGCGCGCCGGTCGCCCTCCGTGTCGGCGAGGATCATCTGCTGCACCACGGGCAGGCGCTCCTCGCCGAAGAACATGTGCTCGGTACGGCAGAGGCCGATGCCTTGCGCGCCGAACTCGCGCGCGCGCGCAGCATCTTCCGGATTGTCGGCATTGGCGCGCACCTTCATGCGGCGCAGCTCGTCAGCCCAGCCGAGGATCGTCTCGAAGTCCTCGTTCAGCTGCGGCGGCACGAGCGGCACCTCGCCGATGTACACCTGGCCGCTGCCGCCGTCGATCGTGATCACGTCGCCCTCGCGGAGCGTGTGGCCGGCGAGTGACGCGGTCCCCGCGTCGGCGTCGATCGAGAGCTCCCCGCAGCCGGCGACGCATGGCTTGCCCATCCCGCGCGCGACGACCGCCGCATGCGAGGTCATGCCCCCGTGCACCGTGAGAATCCCCTCCGCCGCGATCATCCCGTGGATGTCGTCGGGGGTCGTCTCCCAGCGGACGAGCACCACCGGCCCGTTCTTCGCCTTCTCGACCGCGGTGTCGGCGTCGAAGACGATCCCGCCGCTCGCAGCGCCCGGTGACGCGTTCAGTCCGGTGGCGGCGACGTCGAGCGCCGCACTCGGGTCGATCATCGGATGGAGCAGCTGGTCGAGCTGGCCCGGGTCGATGCGGCGAACGGCGTCCTCGCGCGAGATCAGGCCCTCATCGACCATCGCCGCCGCGGAGCGGAGCGCGGCAGCGGCCGTCCGCTTCGCGGCGCGCGTCTGCAGGAGGTAGAGGCGGTCGTCCTCGACCGTGAACTCGATGTCCTGCATGTCGCGGTAGTGCTCCTCGAGCCGCTGCATCGTCTCGACGAGCTGCTCGAACGCGCCCGGCAGCGTCTGCTTCATCGCCTCCATCGGCTGCGGCGTACGAATGCCTGCGACGACGTCCTCGCCCTGCGCGTTCGCGAGAAACTCTCCGTAGAGCCCGCGCTCGCCGGTCGAGGGGTCGCGCGTGAACGCGACGCCCGTGCCCGAGCGGTCGCCCTTGTTGCCGAACACCATCTGGACGACGTTCACCGCGGTGCCTATGTCGTTCGGGATGTCGTGCGCGCGCCGGTACACCTCCGCACGCGGGTTGTCCCACGACTTGAACACCGCGCGCACGGCGCGCATGAGCTGCTTGCGCGCGTCGTCGGGGAAGTCGCCGCCGACGCGCTCGCGGTAGATGCCCTTGAACGTGTCGACGAGCCCGCGCAGGTCGTCGGCGGTCAGGTCGGTGTCATGCTGCACGCAGCGCTCCTGCTTGAGCTTCGTCAGCGCGCTCTCGAAGGCGTGCCCGTCGATGCCGTCGACGACCTCCCCGTACATCTGGATCAGGCGCCGGTACGAGTCGAACGCGAACCGGGGGTTCTCGGTGCGGACGGCGAGGCCCTCGGCGGCGGCGTCGTTCAGGCCGAGGTTGAGGATCGTGTCCATCATCCCGGGCATCGAGACGGCCGCCCCCGAGCGGACGGAGACGAGCAGCGGGTCGTCCTCGGACCCGAAACGCTTGTCGGTCTTCTCCTCGAGCCGGCCGACGTGCTCGTCGACCTCCTCCGCCAGACCGGCCGGCAGGTCGCCCTCCGCCATGAACGCCCGGCACGCGTCCGTCGTGATCGTGAAGCCGGCGGGGACGGGCACACCCATCAGCGTCATCTCGGCCAAGCCGATCCCCTTGCCGCCCAGCAGGGCGCGGCCTCCCTCGGTCGGCTCGTCGAAGCCGTAGACGTATCTCGGATCCATTGCGAGCCGCATCTTTCCATGCGGCAGCACTTGTCGTCGTCCGTATCCGCCTCTATATTCCGCCGACCAACAACCAAGACAAGGAGGTTTTCCCTTGCGGAAAACGGTGGGTCTACTCCTTGCGGCAGCGTTGCTCGTCGGCGTAACGGGCATCGCACTGGCTGACAGCAGTCCGACAACTCGCCACGGGAACATCCTGGGCGAGGTTCTTTCGAAGCACGCTTCGAAGGGTGCGACGAGGGCGCTGGGATCCGGGCAGCTCCGGTATCACGGCGGGCCGGTGCAGCACACCAATACGACGTATGCGATCTATTGGGTGCCGTCGGGCTACTCGGTGTCATCGAACTACGAGTCGGTGATCAATCAGTACTTCACCGACGTCGCCGCCGACAGCGGCAAGACGACGAACGTGTACGACGCCGGAACGCAGTACAACGACAGCACGGGGTATGTCACGACCACCTCGCACTTCGCAGGCTCGGTCGTCGACACCAACCCGTTCCCTGCGAGCGGGTGCACAGACACGGTGAGCCAGACGACCGTATGCCTGAGTGACGCGCAGATCCAGACCGAGGTGAAGCGCGTGGCCACCGCAAATGGCTGGCCGCAGAACACGGGCACGGAGTTCTTCATGTTCACCGCGAAGAACGTCGGGAGCTGTGCGGGGACGAACGAGTGCGCGTTCTCGTACTACTGCGCTTACCACAGCAACACGGGCAACACCCTGTACGCGAACATGCCGTACGCGGACACTGTGGCGGCTGACTGCGATGCGGGACAGCACCCGAACAACAGCGACGCGGATGCGACGCTGAACGTGACGAGCCACGAGCACAACGAGACGATCACCGACCTCTTCGGCAACGCCTGGTACGACTCGGCGGGCTACGAGAACGGTGACAAGTGCGCGTGGATCTTCGGCACGCAGCTCGGGTCCACGGCCTATGGACAGTACAACCAGCTGATCAACGGGCACGGCTACGAGCTCCAGTTGGAGTACTCGAACCGCTCCCGCGGCTGCGTCGCGAAGGGGACCTGATCTAGGCGGATCCGGGCGCGTCGCCTCGACGACGGCGCGCCCGGAACTCCGCCACCCACGCCAGGCTGCGGAGCCCGAACCAGAACGGGGTGAACAGCCCGTAGAAGAGGACGAGCGCCGCGCCGAGCGCCGAGTACCAGACGGCCCAGCGCCAGAGCGCGACGCGCGGCTTGGCTTTCATTTCGCGACCGCCTCACGCTTGCGCGACTCGACGAGGTGCACGATGCGGTGCGAGATCTCCTCGATCGACAGCTCACTGACCTCGAGCACCGGGCAGCCGAGCCGGCGATGGATCTGCGCCGCATAGTCGAGCTCGTCGTAGATCTCCACGAGCCCGGCGTAGTTGTTGCCGCCGCCCATCCAGCGCTGCCGCTCGCCGCGGATCTCGGCGAGACGCTTCGCGTCAATCGTCAGGCCGACGATCTTGTACTGCTCGACGTCGAACAGCGCCTTCGGTGGGTCGATGCCTTTCACGAGCGGGACGTTCGCGGTCTTGTAGCCGAGGTAGCCGAGATAGATCGAAAGCGGCGTCTTCGACGTGCGCGAGACGCCTACGAGCACGACGTCTGCATCGTGCAGGCCGGCACCGACGCCGTCGTCGAACTTCACGGCGAACTCGATCGCCGACATCCGCCGGAAATACGCGTCGTTCAGCGGCGGCCGCGCGCGCGGCTTCATCTTGGCGGCCTGGCCCGAGACCTTCGCCACGGCCTCGATCGGGTGGCCGAGGAGGTCGCAGTAGTGCAGCTTCGCGCGGCGGCAGAGGGTGCGCATCGTCTCGCGGAGCTCCGGCTCGACGAGCGTGTAGACGACGACGGCCGGACGGCCCTTCATGCGCTCGACGGCGAGCTGCAGGTCGGCGACGGTGTCCACGCGCGGGTGGCGGATCTCCTCGAAGTCCTGGTCGGGGAACTGCGCCTCGAGCGCCTGGACGAGACGCGCGGCGGTCTCGCCGGTGGAGTCCGAGATGACGTGGAGCTCGACGCTCGTCGCGGCCATCGCCCTGACTCTACGGGTAGTTTCCGGGCATGGCAGAGGAGCTGCAGGCATTCGAGGGCGCCGCGACGATCGAGAAGATCGCCGCGCTGTGCCGGCGCCGTGCCTTCGTCTTCCCGACCTCGGACATCTACGGCGGGCTCGGCTCGTCCTTCGACATGGGCCACTACGGCGTGCTGCTCCAGCAGAACATCAAGGCGGAGTGGCAGCGCTCGATGATCCAGGAGCGCGACGACGTCGTCGCACTCGACTCGGCGGTCATCCTCAACCCGCAGGTGTGGAAGGCGTCCGGTCACGTCGAGACGTTCAGCGACCCGCTCGTCGACTGCCGCACCTGCAAACTGCGTTTCCGCGAGGACCATCTCGCAACGTCGAGCTGCGGACGCAAGCCGTCGAAGCACCCTGGTGAGACATCGGACTGCGACCTCACGGAGGCGCGCGCGTTCAACCTGATGTTCGAGACACACGTCGGCGCGGTGCGCGACGACGCGTCAGTCGCGTACCTCCGGCCGGAGACCGCGCAGGGCATCTTCACGAACTTCAAGAACGTCACATCGTCGATGCGGGTGAAGCCGCCGTTCGGCATCGCGCAGATCGGCAAGAGCTTCCGCAACGAGATCACGCCGGGCAACTTCATCTTCCGCACGCGCGAGTTCGAGCAGATGGAGATGGAGTTCTTCGTCCCGCCGGCCGATGCGCTCGAATGGCACCGCTACTGGATCGAGCAGCGGCTCGCCTGGCACCTGCGCCTCGGCGTCCGCCCGAGCCATATTCGCGAGCGCATCCACGAGGGCAAGGAGCTGTCGCACTACTCGAAGGCGACGAGCGACATCGAGTACCTCTTCCCGATCGGCTGGCAGGAGCTCGAGGGCGTCGCGTACCGCGGCTCGTACGACCTCGATGCGCACTCGGACGCGTCCGGCACGAAGCTCGAGTGGATCGGCCACGAGGAACGCTACGTGCCGCACGTCATCGAGCCTGCGCTCGGCGTCGGCCGCTCGTTCCTGACCTTCATGTGCGACGCATACGACGAGGAAGAGGTCGCCGGCCGCCAGCGGACGCTGCTGCGCCTCCACCCCAGGCTCGCGCCGGTGAAGGTCGCCGTGCTGCCGCTCGTCGGCAAGAACGACGACATGGTCTCGAAGGCGCGCGGCCTCTACGAGGACCTGCGCCGCGTCATGTCGGCCGAGTACGACGCGGACGCCGCGATCGGCAAGCGCTACCGCCGGCAGGACGAGATCGGCACGCCGTGGGCGCTGACGATCGACGACCAGACGCTCGAGGACGGCACGATCACGCTGCGCGACCGCGACTCGCTCGAGCAGGAGCGCATTCCGCTCGACGGCGCACGCGACCTGCTGGTCGACCGGCTCGACCAGCCCTGGTCGCCGCGCGCCTGATGGGCTGGCACGCGCTCGAGATCACATCCGAAGCGCTGCGCGGCAACCCGCTCGGTGACCCGCATGTACGCCCGCTGCACGTGTGGGCGCCGGAGGGCGACGGGCCGTTCCCGTCCGTCTACGTCATCCAGGGAATGACCGGCATGGTCGAGTCGTGGTTCAACACCGCGCCGTTCGTGCCCTCGTTCCCGGACGAGATCGCGCGCCTGTCGCCCGACGCGGTCGTCGTGCTCGTCGACGCGTTCACCGCGTACGGCGGCTCGCAGTTCGTCGACTCGCCCGGGACCGGCAAGTACCACACGTATCTCTGCGACGAGGTCGTCCCGTTCGTCGACGAGCGGTTCCCGACCCTCGACGCGCCCGAGCACCGAGGTATCCAGGGCAAGTCGTCGGGCGGGTACGGCGCGATGATCACGCCGATGCTGCGGCCGGACCTCTTCGGCGGGCTCGCCACGCACGCCGGAGACGCGGTGTTCGAGGCGTGCTACCAGCTCGAGTTCCCTGCGGCGGCGCGCGCGCTGCGTGACAAGTACGACGGGTCGTTCGACCGCTTCTGGGAGTCGTTCCGCTCGCGCCCCGCATGGTCGGATCGCGACGACCCCGTTCTGATGAACGTCTACGCGATGGCCGCCTGCTACTCGGCCAACGCGGACGGGACGATCGACCTGCCGTTCGACACCGAGACCGGCGAGCTGCGGCCCGACGTCTG
>DASZBP010000387.1:0-7253 GCA_035943915.1 Gaiellaceae bacterium
GACCGCGGCGAGCCGTGCGGCGCCGAGGCGAACATGGCGAAGCTGCTCGCGTCGGAGGCGTCCTGGCAGGCGGCGAATGCCTGCCTCGACACGCACGGGGGCTTCGGCTTCGCTTCCGAATACGACGTGGAACGCAAATTCCGGGAGACCCGGCTCTACTCGGTGGCGCCGGTGTCGAACAACCTGGTGCTCGCGTACCTGGCCGAGCACGAGCTCGGGCTGCCCCGGTCGTACTGAGCGCAACCGATCCGCCGCCTCGGCCGTTGACCTCTTGTCATGTCGACAACCAGTGCCGTCATCCTCAACGTCTTCCTGTTCGCAGCGATCATCGTTGCGCTGCTCTGGCTGCTCGCCCACGCGGGCGTCGCCAAGTCGCGCCGCCACGAGATCAAGATGCTGCGCCTGCACTCCCGCCGCCGCTAACGTCGGCGGGGTGGCGAAGACACCTGCGATCGCCGCGGCTGAAGCCGCAGGGATCCGCTTCACGCTGCACGAGTACGAGCACGACCCGAACACGGAGTCGTACGGGCTCGAGGCGGTGGAGCGGCTCGGGCTCGACCCGGGCGGCGTGTTCAAGACACTCGTCGTCGACCGCGACGGTGCACTCGTCCTGGCGATCGTGCCGGTCGCGTCGCAGCTCGACCTGAACGCGCTCGGGAAGCGCACGAAGCTGGCCGACCGCATGAAGGCCGAGCGTTCGACCGGCTACGTCCTCGGCGGCATCTCCCCGCTCGGGCAACGGCGGCCGCTCCCAACGTTCATCGACGGGTCTGCGCTCGAGCGCGAGACGATCCACGTCAGTGCAGGACGGCGCGGGCTCGAGATCGAGCTCGACCCGCGCGATCTCATCCGCCTGACAGGCGCGGACGTTCGAGTGCTCGCTAGAAGCTGATCTCGACGCCGTCGGAGCGGACGGCGATGCGGCGGGAGCGTGCGTCGACCCCTGCGATGTCGGCCGCGTCGATGATGCGCACACCGCGGCCGAACCGCCCGCTGCGCACCGACAACGCCGACGGCTGCGTCGCAAGCTCGTCGAACAGCACTGCGTCCACCACACCGATCCGCCGCGAAGGCGTCTCGACCGAGTATCCCTGCCACGTATCCATGGACGAGACCCTAGGACGCGCGGATTCGGAGTCCCTCAGGAGTTCGTTCGGAATTTCGGTTGACGAAGACGTTCTCGCGCGCGTCCCGTAGCCCCACCGAGAGCGCGCCCATCAGCACGGCGGCGTCGCCCAGGCTCGAGCCTTCGACGCGCGGCGGATACGGCAGCCACTCCGCGAGCAGCGAGCGCACACGATCGTGGAGCAGGTCTCCGTTCGCGCCGATGCCACCGCCAAGCACGACGAGGCGCACGTCGGCCACCGCGGCGATCGGCGCAACATGCAACGCGATGCGGCGCGCCTCTTCCGCGACGACTGCGCGCGCGACGCGATCGCCCGCGCGCGCGGCGGAGAACACCTCGCGCGGCTCGTACGGCGGGACGAGCGTCGTCGCATCTCCAAGCTCGGCGAGCTCTCGGGCGTATGCCGAGACGGCGCCGGCGCATGGATCCAGCTCCTCGCCGAGACCCGCGCGAAAATAGTCGAGCTCCCCCGCGGTGCCGTGATGGCCGCGATGGAGCTCACCTCGTAGCACCAGACCGGTGCCGAGACCGGTGCCGATCGAGATGAACGCGAAGTCGTCGACACCACGAGCCACGCCATGCTCACGCTCACCGAGCGCAGCAAGGTTGATGTCGTTCTCGAGCGTGAGAGGAAGCGCGAGACGCGCAGTGAGATCCGTGGCGAAGCTGGAGCCCTCGAGCCCCGAGACGTTGGTGGCCAGCCGGATGTCGCGGCGTTGCACCGCGCCTGGCACGCCCAGGACGACGCCGTCGACGTCGGCGCGTGCGACATCCGCAGCGGCGAGCAGTGATGCGACCAGATCCTCGATCTGGAGAAGTGCCGCCGCAGCAGTCTGCTCCCCGAGATCCACATCCTGCCGGGCACGTATCCCGCCCTGCAGGTCGGCGAGCGCGCCGCGGACGAAGCGCGCGCCGAGGTCGATGCCTACCACGTGCGCCGCCTCGGCGACCGGCTCGAAGAACGTGGCGCCGTAGCGTGGGCCGCTCCCGCCGGGCTCCGCCTCGCGCACGAGCCCCGCGTCAAGCAGCGACTGGAGCGCGAGCGAGACGGTCGGCTTGGAGATGCCGACCCGTCGTGAGATCTCCGCGCGCGAGATCGGAGAGGAGGCGCGGATCGCTTCGAGGACCGTCCGCTCGTTCATGTCCTTCAAAAGCGGCGGTGTGGCACGGACGGACATCTGGTTCGTGAACTTTACGCGAAATCCGCTTGACATTGTCGTCGGCGAAGTCATAGGCTCACTTTTCGTTCGGAACCTTTACGAGATGGAGGCCGAAATGAGACGCATTGCAGCGGCGATGGTGCTGGCCGGGGCGGTCGCAGTCGCCGCGTTGCTCGCGGGCGCCGCGCGGAGCTCGTCGCCGACAAAGCTCACGATCTGGGTCGGGTGGAGCGCCGGCAACGAGCTGACGAGCTTCAAGGCACTCGCCGCGGAGTACGACCGAGCGCACCCCGACATCACGGTGAACGTGGTCGGCGGGATCACCGACGACAAGATCGTCGCGGCGATTCGCTCGGGCAACGCGCCCGACATCGCGAGCTCGTTCAACTCGTACAACGTCGGGAACTACTGCGGGTCGGGAGGCTGGATCGACTTGGCGCCGCTCATGGCGAAGGATCACATCAGCGCGTCGATCTTCCCGCCGGCGCCGAGGTACTACACGCAGTACGCAGGAAAGCGGTGCGCGCTGCCCCTGCTCGCGGACGACTACGGGCTCTACTACAACAAGACGATGTTCAAGGCCGCGGGGATCACGCACCCGCCGCGGACCCTCGACGAGCTCACCGCGTTCGCGAAGAAGCTGACCATCCGTAACAAGGACGGCTCACTCAAGCGGGTCGGGTTCGACCCCTTCATCGGCTTCTACGAGAACACGCCGGAACGCTGGATCGTCGCGTTCGGCGGCAAGTGGAATGACGCCAAGGGCCACGCGATCCTCGCCAAAAACGCGGCTTGGACGAAGTGGGCGAACTGGCAGAAGAGCCTGATCGACTGGTACGGCTACAAGAACCTCGTTCGTTTCCAGGCAGGTCTCGGCGACGAGTTCTCCGCGTCGCAGGCATTCGAGGCCGGCAAGCTCGCGATGAACTTCGACGGAGAATGGCGCGTGTCGTTCATCAAGCACGAGCATCCGACGCTGAGCTACGGAACGGCTCCGATGGCCGTCGACGCCGCGAACACGAACAACTACGGCGCCGGGTACATCAACGGAACGATCATCGGCATCCCGCGCGGCGGGCATCACCTTGCGCAGTCGTGGGCGCTGGTCAAGTACTTGACGACGAACAGTCACTTCCTCGCCCAGTTCTCGAACGACATCCGCAACGTCCCGACGACGACGGCCTCGCTGAAGTCGCCGGAGATCAAGCCCGACGCACACTTCGCGACGTTCCTGCAGATCTTCGGGGACCCGCATTCGACGACATCGCCGATCATGGCGTCGGGCGCTGCGTACACGAACCTGGTGCAGAGCTTCTTCCAGAAATGGCAGGCAGGCCAGGTCGGGAACCTCCCGAGCGGACTCGCGAAGCTCGACTCGCAACTCGACGCCCAGGTCGCACAGGCCAAGGGCGGCGGCTCGGTGCCGTGAGCTCGAGCTCGATCGGACAGGTTGGGGCGGCATCGGCCGCCCCAACCCTCCGGCGCCGAAGCCGCAAGTCGGACTGGCGCAGGCGGCGGCTCGTGCTGCTGCTGATGTCGCCGTGGATCATCGGCTTCTCGGTGTTCTTCGGCTACCCGCTCGTGATGAGCGCGTACTTGTCGCTCAATCACTACGACCTGCTGTCGTCGCCGCGCTGGGTAGGCCTCGCGAACTACCGCTACATGTTCCACGACGACCCGCAGTTCTGGACGGCCGTGAAGAACACCGTCATCTGGATGGTCGGAATCGCGGTCCCGCTGCAGGTGCTGTTCGCGTTCGGCGTCGCGGTGATGGTCGCCCGCGTGCGCTCGGGCGCCGGAGTCTTCCGCACGATCTTCTACCTGCCCGCGCTCGCGCCGCCCGTGGCCGCGACGCTGGGCTTCGTCTACATCTTCAACCCGGCGACGGGCCCTGTGAACAACGGGCTCGCGAAGCTCGGCATCCAGGGGCCGCTCTGGTTCAACGACCCGAGCTGGTCGAAGCCTTCGCTGATCCTGCTCAGCCTGTGGGGCATCGGCAACACGATGGTGATCTTCCTCGCCGCCGTGCTCGACGTGCCGCAGCATCTCTACGAGTCCGCCGAGCTCGACGGTGCTGGCCCGTGGCAGCGCATGCGTTGGGTGACGCTGCCGACGATCAGCCCCGTCATCTTGTTCGCGGTCGTCCTCGGCGTGATCCAGGGCCTGCAGTACTTCACCCAGGCATTCGTCGCCGCCGGCGTGGCGAACGGTCAGGCAACCCAAGCAGCCGACGTGAGCTCTGCGTCGCTCGGCTACCCGCTGGACTCGACGCTCTTCTACCCCGTGCTGCTCTACCAGTGGGGGTTCAGCAATTTCCAGATGGGCTACGCGTCGGCGCTCGCGATGCTGCTGCTCGCCGTCTCGTTCGCCGTCACGATGGTGATCGTGCTCAACTCACGCCGGTGGGTCCACCAGACGGTGCCCCGGTGACTGAAGCCTCCCTCCCGCGCCGCCGCCCCCCGGCGCATGTGCGCCGCAAGCGGCTGATCAACGCAGTGGCAAACCACTGTGTGCTCGTCGCGGTCGCGATCGCATTTCTCGCGCCGTTCGCGTTCATCGCGCTCACGTCGCTGATGACCAACAACCAGGCGCTGTCCTCCCACGTGTGGCCAAGCCCCTTCCATCTCCACAACTACATCGACGTCTGGCACCGGGCACCGCTGCTGCGCTGGTCGCTGAACACGCTGATGTACTCCGGGCTCTCGACGCTCGGAATGCTCGTGTCGTCGATTCCCGTGGCATACGCACTCGCGCGCCTGAAGTGGCGCGGACGCAACTTCGCGTTCATGGTCGTGCTCGTCGCATTGATGCTGCCGCCGCAGGTGACGGTCGTCCCTCTGTACGTGATGTGGTCGAAGCTGCACCTCGTCGGGACCCTGTGGCCGGTGATCCTGCCGAACTGGCTCGGCGACGCGTTCTCGATCTTCCTGCTGCGGCAGTTCTTCCTCACGATCCCGGAGGAGTACCTGGACGCAGCTCGCGTCGACGGCTGCGGCGAGTTGCGCATTCTCGTCACCGTCGTGACGCGCCTCGCGAAGCCGGCGATCGCGGCGGTCGCGCTGTTCTCCTTCCTGTACACGTTCAACGACTTCTTCCTACCGTTGCTCTATGTCGGCACGAACCCCAACAACTGGGTGCTGTCAATCGGGCTTGCCCAGTTCCGGTCGTTCCACCAGGTGCAGTGGAACCTGACGATGGCGGCGACGCTCCTCGTGATGGCACCGGTGATCGTGCTGTTCTTCCTCGCGCAGCGCGCGTTCGTCGAGGGCGTGACGTTGACGGGGGTGAAGGGATGAAAGTCGCAGTGATCGGAGGCGGGTCGACGTACACACCCGAGCTCGTATCCGGGCTGTCCCGGCTCGACGTCTCGGACTTCGTGCTGCACGACATCGACGTCGAGCGGCGCGAGGTGGTGGGCGGCCTCGCGAGGCGGATGCTCGAGAAGCAGGGTTACCGCGGGACCGTCGACGTCACAGACTCACTCGACCGCGCGGTGGACGGAGCCGATTTCGTGCTGATCCAGATCCGTGTCGGCGGCCAGCAGGCGCGGCTCGACGACGAGACGTTCCCACTGGCCTGCGGATGCATCGGTCAGGAGACGACCGGCGCGGGCGGTCTGGCCAAGGCGCTGCGAACGGTTCCGGTCGTGCTCGAGATAGCCGAACGCACCCGGCAGCTCGCGAGCAGCGATGCGTGGATCGTCGACTTCACGAACCCGGTCGGGATCGTCACACGCGCACTTCTCGATCACGGTCACCGCGCAATCGGGCTGTGCAACGTCGCCATCGGCTTCCAGCGCATGTGGGCGAGGTGGCTCGGCGTCGAGCCGTCGCGCCTCGTGATCGACCAGGTCGGCCTCAACCACCTGACGTGGGTGCGGCGCGCGCTGCTCGACGGCAAGGACGTGCTCCCCGAGCTGATCGAGGCACACGGCGACGAGCTCGAGTTCCCGCGCCGGCTGATCGAAGAGCTGGGCGCAGTGCCGTCGTACTACCTGCGCTATTTCTACGCGCACGACGAGGTGCTGGAGGAGCAGCGTGAGGGAACCCCGCGCGCGGCCACGGTGGCGGAGATCGAGCGCGGATTGCTGGAGCTGTACCGCGACCCTTCGCTCACGGAGAAGCCTGCGCTGCTCGAGCAGCGTGGCGGCGCGTTCTATAGCGAGGCCGCGCTTGGACTGATCCAGTCGCTCGTCACCGGCGACGGCGCGATCCACGAGGTGGACGTACGCAACCGCGGGACGCTGGTCGGCCTCGAGAACGCGGACGTCGTCGAAGTCCCTGCACGCGTCACGCGCGCGGGCGCAACGCCCTTGCCGCAGCCGCCGCTCGCGCCGGAGTTGCTCGGGCTCGTCCAGCACGTCGCTGCGTACGAGCGCCTCGCCGTCAGCGCTGCGCTCAGCCGCGATCCGGTCGATGTGAAGAAGGCGCTGCTCACGCACCCGCTTGTTGGCCAGTACGCGATGGCCGAGACATTGCTCGACCATCTCGCCGCAGAGGCACTCGCATGATCCTCGCGGTCGACGGTGGCAACTCGAAGACGGACGTGGCGCTCGTCGGTGCAGACGGCGCACTGCTCGGCCACGCGCGCGGCCCGCTCAGCTCACCACATCACCTCGGACTTGCCGCGTCCGTCGAGCTGCTCCAGCGGCTCGTCGGCGAAGCCGGGCTGAACGGCCGGCAGGCCACCGTCGCGCAGGTGCTCCTCGCCGGCGTCGACTTCCCCGAAGAAGAGAAGCAGTTGCGAGCCGCGCTCGAGCCGCACGCCTGGGCACAGCACCTTCACGTCGGCAACGACACCTTCGCCGTCCTGCGCGCGGGCACCAACCGCGGCTGGGGGATCGCGGTCGTCTGCGGCGCAGGGATCAATTGCGTCGGCGTCGCGCCGGGCGGCCGCCAGATTCGCTTCCCCGCGCTCGGCACGATCACCGGCGACTGGGGCGGCGGCTACGACGTCGGGCTCGCTGC